>NZ_CP012024.1:942750-1244500 GCF_001050115.1 Bacillus smithii
TCCATTTACTATCCACAGCCAAAGAAGAAAAAATAAGAACACATTCAAAAACATCCCCCTACAGGAATAATTTAACTTTCTTTTGCCCATACTGTGTGACAAATGAAGAAGATGTAAGGGGGTCTCTACATGTTGTACTTGCATGATGTCTGGGTAAATTGGTTTGAAGGCGAGGAAAACGGATATAATGTCTGTCCGTTTCATGAATGGAGGAAAGAGGACGCCATTGAATTATTAGACCAGGTGCCTCTTTTGAAAGTAAATAAGCTATTATACCACTTTATTGAAAATGATATGTCTGATTTGCCGAAAGACTTATTAAATGAAGTCTATCAAAAAGCCTATTTAAGAAAAAACCATGAACGCATCCAGTTGGATTATGCATTCGTTGTAACAGACGGAGCCGGTATTTTGGCTGTCGATACTATGGGCTACACTATCCCGATTCGAAAAAGCCGTTTGATTCCCCGTCAGGAACAATTAGTATACGAAATGATTGAAAATGAAGAAGAAGCAAACTTCGAATGGGAATTAGCTCATAAAGAGAAAGAACATCATATTCTTTCTCCTCTTCCGGATCAAATGTTCGGACTGACCAGGAAAGAAAGACAGCTGAAACAACTTTTGTTTATGGCTCTTGATCAACTTCAGTCTTCCAAAAATACAGCGGAAATTCGCTATTGGTATACAGAATGGGCGCCGGAAAAATATGCGCAAATTCAAGAAATGAATTTCGATGAAGCATGGAACGCTCTCTATGAAGAAACGAAAGTAGGCTGGACCGAAAAACATATGCAGCTTTGCGAAAATATTATTCGGGGACAAGCCTTTTTTGAAAAACTGTGGGAAATGGAAAATGGTTCTTCGAAAGTGAATTAAACGACGAGGCTTTGCAGGAGCAAAAGGTTATTCCAGGCGGGAGATGAGTGCCATCTTTCTGCTATTTTTTTGAATCTTTCATGAAAAATGATCGGCCGCGGGATGAGTCCCGCGGCCGGATTTTTATCTTCTTCTTTTTCTTCCGAGCCCCATGGCGTTTTTCATTTTTTGCAGCATTTTATTGGCCACATAGTTCGCTTTTTCTGCACCGCGGTCGAGAATTTCATCCAGTTCTTCAGAATCGATGAGTTCAGCATAACGTTGTTGAATCGGCTTTAGCTCTTCGATAATTAATTCCGCCAAATCTTGTTTAAATTCTCCATACCCTTTACCGGCGTATTTTTCTTCCAACTCTTTGATGGAAATATTTCCGAGAACGGAATAAATCGACAACAGATTGGAAACTCCGGGCTTAGCTTCCCGATCATAGCGGATAACTCCTTCAGAATCGGTAACGGCACTTTTGATTTTTTTCTCGATGAGTTTTGGTTCGTCAAGCAAGGTGATAAACGCTTTTGAATTCGGATCGGATTTGCTCATTTTTTTCGTAGGATCTTGGAGAGACATGACACGCGCTCCGGCTTTCGGCAAGCGGATTTCCGGTATGGTAAAAATATCGTTGTACTTTTTATTAAATCGTTCTGCCAAGTCTCGCGTTAATTCAATATGTTGTTTTTGATCTTCTCCAACAGGCACTAAATCGGTATTATACAATAAAATGTCGGCTGCCATTAGTGGAGGGTATGTGAGAAGACCGGCGGAAACCGCTTCTTTGCCGGCTGATTTATCCTTAAATTGTGTCATACGCTCCAATTCGCCGATATAAGAAATACATTGAAGAATCCAACCGGCTTCCGTATGGGCCGGAACTTCGGATTGAATGAAAAGAGTCACCTTTTCCGGATCAAGACCGACCGCCAAGTACAATGCCGCTAAACTGCGGATGTTTTTGCGAAGCTCAAGACGATCTTGCGGAACGGTAATGGCATGCTCATCCACAATGCAAAAATAACAGTTGTACTCGTCTTGCAGTTCAACAAATTGCTTCATTGCCCCAATATAGTTTCCCAGCGTAATCGTTCCGCTAGGCTGAATACCCGAAAAAATTGTTTTCATCATTTTCTACCTCCATCATGCATCCTAAAATTTTTTGATCCATAAAAAAACCATTCGTCCGTAAAGATTAGGGACGAATGGTTGTTCCGCGGTGCCACCCTAAGTTGCTCGCATGGAGCCACTTTGTTTCCATTCACATGGAATCCTTTTAACGCAACGGAATGCGCCTCTTCACTACTAAGCTTGAAGCCGTTCGCAAAGGGAGCTCGAAAGTCCATTCCAGCCGTCCGATTGTTTGTTTCCACCGACCACAAACTCTCTGGAAAACCGGTTATCGGCTGTACTCTTCTTTCTCATCGCTTCAATTATGTGTGTTCCTAATTATAACGAATTTTTAACAAGGATTCAAGCGGCTCAAGGGGAAAAGAGAAAGGCAATCATCAAATCTAAAACCACAAAAAAACTGCCTGTGATGATCAATGGATTCGTGAAACGAATTTTTCTTTTGCCAGCATCTAAACGTGAAACTACCGTTTGATCGACTGGGTCAAATTGTGAAACATACTGGCCTTCTTTGGACATTTTTCTTATTTGTTTAAAGCTATTCATGATTCCGTCAAAAAAACCTCCACCATAAACGAAAAGAAAGAGACCGATCGTCAAGAAAAAGAGACCGATCAAAAACGTGGAGTTGACAAAGCTAGTAAAAAAAGATTGCGGATCTATCAAAGAATACAAGGCAGAAATCAATATGTTAACAAAGAATAAAATAAAAACCGTCTTCATGAACAACGCTCCCTATGATATCGTAACAATCTTTTGCAGGTTGCAATCGCCGTTTCTACCTTTAAGTATACTTGTGATGAAAACGGCAGACAATGATCGGTCCACTTTAAAATCCATTATTTTCATGAAATGATTCTCATATTATTTTAGAAAAATACATCCATATCATGAATAGAAAATCAATTTAAAAGTTTAAACTAAGGAAACATATTAAAGCGTTATCATTTTAATTTAAAGAAGGAATTCTGTTTAATCATTATTTAATTAATATTCTAATAAGATAGTGTATATCGAAATGTAAAAAAATTAGTTATTGCAAAAAAGTTAAAATAGATTATAATAATTATCAAATCTTTCGAAAAAATAGGAAGATACTATCATAAAAGGAGGTCAAATTCCCTATGAAAAAGAAGTTCTCTCTTTTTCTCGTTCTCTTGCTTGCTCTTGGCACGGTGTTGACTGCATGCAGCGGCAGTAAATCCGGCGATGGCGGCAAAAACGGGGACAATGCCAAAAAAGATCAAGTATTAAATCTGGTTGAAACGCAGGAAATACCGACGATGGATTCTGCGTTAGCAACTGATGTTGTTTCCTTTACTGCTTTAAATAATGTAATGGAAGGGCTTTATCGTTTAGGAAAAAACGATGAACCTGTAGAAGGAATAGCGGAAGGGGAACCGCAAGTCAGCAAAGATGGAAAAACATGGACATTTAAACTACGCGATGCGAAATGGTCCAATGGAGACCCGGTAACAGCCGGCGATTTCGTATATGCATGGAGAAAAGTAGTGGATCCGAAGACTGCCTCTCAATATGCATACATAATGTATGACATCAAAAATGCACAAGCGATCAATGAAGGAAAAATGAAGCCGGAACAATTGGGAGTAAAAGCGCTGGACGATAAAACGCTTCAAGTTCAGCTTGAGTCACCGGTTCCTTACTTTAAAAATCTTCTAACGTTTGGAACATTCTTGCCTCAAGACGAAAAATATGTTAAAGAACAAGGCAAGAAATACGGTTTAGAAGCTGATACCACTGTTTACAACGGCCCGTTTGTTCTGTCTTCTTGGAAGCATGACGACAAATGGCAAATGAAGAAAAATCCGAATTATTGGGATAAAGATTCTGTAAAACTGAAAGAAGTTAATGTGAAAGTCATCAAAGATACGCAAACTGGAGTGAACTTGTATGAAAGCAATGCCACTGACCGCGTCAATCTCGATTCTGAATTTGTTGATAAGTATAAAAATGACAAAGATTTGAAATATGAAAAAGAAGCAACTGTTTTCTTCCTGCGTTTCAATGAACAAAACCCTGTATTGAAAAATGTGGATGCCCGCAAGGCCATCAGCATGGCTTTTGATAAAAATCAATTTACCAAAGTCGTTTTAAATAACGGATCTATCCCTGCTGATTATTTTGTTCCGGCAGAATTTGTCAAGGGGCCAAACGGAAAATATTTCCGAGATGAGAATGGAAACTTTAATACGTACAACGTAAAAGAAGCGAAAAAATATTGGGCAAAAGCGAAAAAAGCGTTGGGCAAAGACAAAATCACTTTAGAACTGTTAAATTATGACGATGACTTGTCCAGAAAAGCAGGCGAATATTTAAAAGAACAGCTGGAAAAGAACTTAAAAGGATTAACGGTTAATATTAAACAACAGCCGTTCAAACAAAAACTTGACCTTGAAGCCAAAATGAATTATGATTTCTCGCTTGCCGGCTGGGGACCAGACTATGCCGATCCGATGACGTTCATCGATATGTTTGTAACCGACGGCGGAAACAATGAAATGCATTATTCTAATCCTGAATATGACAAGCTTGTCCAAGAAGCCAAAACGACTTATGCTCTGCAGCCGGAAAAACGTTGGGAAGCGATGCTAAAAGCGGAAAAAATCCTTTTGGATCAAGATGCAGCCATCGCTCCTGTTTATCAAAGAGGAAGAGCAGTATTGCAACGTCCGTATGTAAAAGGATTGTTGAAACATAAAGTAGGCCCTGAACTATCTTACAAGTGGGTATCGATTCAGTAGAGGAATGAAGCTGACCTTGAAAAAGGAGGGTGTGTGCTTAAGAGCATATACTCTCCTTTTTCCCTAGTGGGAAAATCATTCTGAATATAAGGAATTGACAAAAAATTGTTGAGTTTTGTCATAATGAAAAAGGAATGGAGGTTATCGGATGTTAAGATATACCATCAGGCGTATTGTTTATATGCTTGTGACGATGTTTGTGATTGCAACGGTCACGTTTTTTCTTATGAAGCTTCTGCCTGGATCCCCGTTGCATAATCAAGAAAAACTTTCACCAGACCAACAAAAAATCATTCTGGAAAAATACGGATTAAACGATCCGCTCCCCGTTCAATATGTTCGCTATATGGGGAACTTAGTAAAAGGAGATTTAGGAGTGTCATTCCAATATAATAACCGTCCGGTGTCGACGATGATTGCAGAACGGATTGGTCCTTCCGCCGTTTTAGGGTTTCAGGCTGTCGTGTTTGGCACCATTGTCGGCATTTTGCTTGGAATCATCGCAGCCTTAAAGTATAACACAATCGTGGATTATGGAGCTACCACCATTGCCGTTCTGGGGATTTCCATTCCTTCCTTTGTTTTTGCGGGTTTTCTGCAATACTTTTTGGCGGTGAAGTTTCCGATCTTTCCGGTAGCGGATTGGGGCGGGTTCAAGTACACGGTGTTGCCGTCGCTTGCTCTGTCCGTACCCGTTATTGCCACAGTAGCACGTTTTATGAGAACGGAGCTTTTGGAAATTTTATCGTCGGATTACATTATGCTTGCCCGCGCAAAAGGGGTCGGGAAGCGGGATATTATTTTGAAGCATGCGCTACGAAACGCGCTTATTCCCATTATCACGTTGCTTGGTCCAATGATTGTGAACATTATAACCGGATCTTTAGTTATTGAAAATATTTTCGGAATTCCTGGTCTTGGGGATCAATTTGTCCGTTCGATTATGACGAATGACTTCGGCATGATTATGGGGACCACCTTGTTTTACAGCGCTCTGTTTATTTTTATGGTTTTTGTTGTGGATATTTTGTACGGAGTGATTGATCCGCGTATCCGTTTGACAGGAGGGAAGAAATCATGAATGCTGATCGTTTGCCAGACTTGAATCATCTCTCAGACGAACTGTTTGTTCCTGTTGAAAGAAAAGAGGAACAATTAGAAACTATCGAACGTCCAAGCTTGAATAATTGGCAAGATGCCTGGATTCGACTGAAAGGAAATAAAGGAGCTGTTGTCGGTTTAATTTTGATCATTTTGATTTCAGTGATGGCGATTATTGGGCCTAGCCTGTCCGGACACACGTATAAAGAACAAAATGTCGCTCATGCGAAACTTCCGCCTAAAATTCCTGGATTGGAAAAAATTTCGTGGCTGCCGTTCAACGGAAAGGATCAAGACGGATTTGATATGTACAAAGCCAAAAATGTAAAAGAATATTATTGGTTCGGCACGGATGAACTGGGACGGGATTTATGGACAAGAACTTGGTATGGAACTCGCATTTCGATTTACATCGGTATTTTAGCTGCGGCCATCGATTTGCTGATTGGCGTTTTATATGGAGGCATCTCTGGTTTTTACGGAGGAAAAGTGGATGATATTATGCAGCGGATCAGCGAAGTGTTGATGGGAATTCCGCAATTAATTATTGTCATTCTCTTTATTCTCGTGATCCAGCCGGGAATCATGTCGATCACATTGGCGATGGTCATTACCGGCTGGGTAAATATGGCGAGAATTGTCCGCGGACAAATATTGAAATTGAAAAACCAAGAATTTGTTCTTGCTTCCCGAACGCTGGGGGCTTCCAATAAGAGATTGATAGCTAAACACTTGATTCCCAATATAGTGGGCCAAATTGTTATTACCACTATGTTTACGGTTCCGAATGCCATTTTCACCGAGGCGTTTTTAAGTTTTATCGGTTTGGGGATTCGGCCGCCGGAAGCTTCTCTCGGCTCATTGGTGAACGACGGATTCAAATCCTTGCAAACGAATCCTTATATGCTCATCATTCCATCTGTCATCATCAGCTTGTTGATCTTAAGCTTTAACTTATTGGCAGATGGATTGCGCGATGCGTTAGACCCGAAGATGCGTAAGTAAGAAGAAAGAGGAGAATCGAAATGGAAAATATACTCGAAGTTAAAAATTTACATGTTTCCTTCGATATGCATGCAGGAGAGGTTCAGGCTGTTCGGGGGGTGAATTTTGAATTAAAAAAAGGAGAAACGCTGGCCATCGTGGGAGAATCCGGGTCGGGAAAGTCGGTGACCACTAAAGCCATTATGCGTTTAATTCCCAGCTCGTTCGGTTCGATTAAAGAAGGAGAAATTTTATTTGCCGGAAAAGATCTGACGAAATTATCGGATTCGGAAATGGATCAAATCAGGGGAAAAGAAATTTCGATGATTTTTCAAGATCCGATGACATCGCTGAATCCGACGATGACCATCGGAAAACAAATTATGGAACCTTTAAGAAAACATCGAAAGCTGTCAAAAGTAGAAGCGAAAAAAAAGGCGATTGATCTTCTGCATTTGGTTGGTTTACCTCAACCGGAAGCGCGCTTTAAGCAATACCCTCATCAATTTTCAGGCGGACAAAGACAGCGAATTGTGATTGCCATTGCGCTTGCATGCAATCCGAAAATTCTCATTGCCGATGAACCAACGACGGCTTTAGATGTGACCATCCAGGCACAAATTTTAGAATTGATGAAAGATTTACAACAAAAAATGGAGACTTCCATCATTTTCATTACCCATGATTTAGGAGTGGTCGCCAATGTAGCGGATCGTGTGGCGGTCATGTACGGCGGGCAAATAGTTGAAATTGGAACAGTGGACGAAATATTTTATGATCCAAGACATCCGTATACATGGGGGCTTCTTGCTTCGATGCCGAGCATGGAGATCGATCAGAATGAGGAATTAAAAGCGATCCCCGGTACTCCCCCGGACTTGCTTCGTCCACCTAAAGGCGATGCTTTCGCTTTAAGAAGCGAATATGCTTTGAAAATTGATTTTAAATATGAACCGCCTGTTTATAAGGTTTCGGATACCCATCTAGTGAAATCGTGGCTGCTTCATCCGGAAGCACCGGAAGTGGAGCCGCCTGAAATCGTGAAACAGCGTATCCGCTTGATGCCAGGCAATTATAAGGAACCGTTGCTCGTGAAGGGGGTGTAGAAAGGTGGCAGAAAAATTATTGGAAATCCAAAACTTGAAACTTTATTTTAACGAAGGTAAACCGAACATGGTAAAAGCGGTAGATGATATATCGTTCGATATCTATAAAGGAGAAACGCTTGGCCTTGTTGGAGAGTCGGGATGCGGAAAATCAACGACAGGAAGAACGATCATTCGTCTATATGAAGCGACAGGCGGTAAGGTTTTATTTCAAGGAAAAGATGTACACGGCAGAAAATCGAAAAAGGAATTAAAAGAATTCAATCGGAAAATGCAAATGATTTTCCAAGATCCTTATGCATCCCTGAATCCACGGATGAAAGTCGCTGATATCATCGCGGAAGGCATCGATATTCACGGATTAGCGAAATCCAAAGAAGAACGAATGGAAAAAGTATATAAATTACTGGAAACAGTTGGATTAAAAAAAGATCATGCAGACCGATATCCTCATGAATTTTCAGGCGGACAGCGGCAAAGAATTGGAATTGCACGCGCTCTTGCAGTGGAACCGGAATTTATTATTGCGGATGAACCGATTTCTGCGTTGGATGTTTCCATTCAAGCACAAGTAGTCAACTTACTAAAAAAATTGCAAAAAGAAAAAGGGCTGACGTATTTATTCATCGCCCATGATTTGTCCATGGTGAAATATATCAGCGATCGAATTGGTGTGATGTATTTTGGCAAATTAGTGGAACTGGCACCAAGCGAGGAACTGTATCGGAATCCTCTTCATCCTTACACACAATCCCTTCTCTCGGCCATCCCGCTGCCGGATCCTGAAAGTGAACGTTCGCGAAAAAGAATTTTGTATGATCCGAGCGTCCACCAATACGGACCTGATGATCAATTGGAAATGCGGGAAGTGACTCCCGGACATTTTGTCTATTGTTCAGAAAAAGAGTGGCATCAGTATAAAAACAGTCTAAACGAGTAATTTTGCATTCAAAAGATTTGAATGGTGCATCTTAAGAACGTTTGCGAAAAGCGATATTCTTTATATGAGGAAACACGATCCTTTTTCAGGGGATCGTGTTTTATTTGCACACATGTATCTGTCTAAAGTTCCAATTAAGAAGGCAACAGCCGCGATAGCTTAACGGAAGAGCGTACATTGAGGCGGAATCTGAAGGAAGAGGACGGCAAACTTCCGGTGAAAGAATACGGATTACCCGTTTTTCATCATCGTATACATCATCAGCGGGGGATAAAAGGACATTACACTTGTGCCTAATGTCTTTAGCGATGATTTAAATTCGCAGTTCCTGTTGTCCAAGATCCATTTATCTGTTTCCATATGTGGCTCATTTCATTTTTGCGAACCTTTTTTGTGAGAGAGCAGGTTCTTTCGGCATTCCGATTGTTTGGATTCTTTCTTGATTTGTCGAAGTCATCTCCAGGATGCGTCGCCAAAATAAAAATAAACATCTCTTGGCTCCGAGCAATTTTGAGCTTTTTATCTTTTGGCTATGTTATATTACAGGACATAGTCGGATTATCTCGAAATCCGTTCGCTTTTCCTTCTTATTTCAGTATGAAAAATGAACAGAGTAATTTTCTCTTAAAAGTTTTATTGCAGCTATTTCCGAATATGTTTGAACAAATAGACATAATAAAGCGATTTCAATAAGCAGATAAATCTAAATTGAAGAAATATTGATATTATTTTAATAAATTGATATACTCTAAAATAAAGTAGTGCAATGTTCTTAAATGATGGAAGACTTCATCGAGAAAGGAATACAACAAAGGAGGTGTTGATGTGATCTCGTTCCGACATGTGAACAAATATTACGGAAATTTTCATGTTTTAAAAGATATTAATCTTGAAATCAATGAAAGAGAAGTCGTCGTGGTGATCGGTCCTTCCGGATCGGGGAAAAGCACGATGCTCCGCTGCATCAATCGTTTGGAAGAGATTACGGATGGCGAACTTCTCGTCAGAAATCTTAAAGTAAATGACAAAAAAACTGACATCAACGAATTGCGAAAAAATATCGGCATGGTCTTCCAACATTTCAATTTGTATCCGCATAAAACCGTTTTGCAAAATATTACTCTTGCGCCGATTAAAGTGCTCGGCTTGGGAAAAGAGGAAGCGGAGAAAAGGGCTATGCGTTACCTGGAAAGAGTGGGCATCCCGGATAAAGCGAATTCGTACCCATCGCAATTATCGGGCGGCCAGCAGCAGCGTGTGGCCATTGCTCGCGGTCTGGCGATGGAGCCGAGCATTATGCTGTTTGACGAACCGACTTCCGCGCTTGACCCGGAAATGATCGGGGAAGTGCTCGATGTTATGAAGTCGTTGGCAAAAGACGGCATGACAATGGTGGTCGTCACGCATGAAATGGGATTCGCCCGTGAAGTAGCAGACCGCGTCATCTTCATGGACCAGGGGAGGATCATCGAAGACAACACGCCGGAAGAATTTTTCAAAAACCCGCGTGCGGAACGGGCGCGCACCTTTTTGAACCGTGTTCTCAATCATTAAATATATATAGAGGGGGATTAGAATGAGAAAGATGAAAAAATGGTTTACAGTGGGCTTGATTTTTGTTTTAGCGGCCGCTTTGATGGCGGGCTGCGGCAAGTCAAAAACGACGAGCGGCAGCAGCGATGATCCGATCCAGCAAATCAAAGACAAGGGGAAAGTGGTTGTCGGAGTCAAATATGATACATATTTATTTGGCTACAAAGATCCGAAAACCGGAAAAGTGGAAGGTTTTGATATTGATATTGCTAAAGCGATTTCCAAGAAAATTTTCGGCGATAAGGTAAAAGTGGAACTCAAGGAAGTCACGTCCAAAACACGGATTCCGATGTTGCAAAACGGTGATGTAGATATGGTCGTCGCCACTATGACGATCACGCCGGACCGCAAAAAAGTCGTCGATTTCTCGGATGTCTACTTTGACGCCGGTCAATCGCTCCTTGTGAAAAAAGGCAGCAAGATTCATAGCGTCAAAGATTTGAAAAAAGGGACAAAAGTATTGACGGTAAAAGGTGCGACGTCCGGGGACAACGTCAAGAAAGCCGCACCCGACACGCAAGTGCTCGAGTTTGAAAACTACCAGGAAGCATTCACAGCTTTGAAATCAGGAAAAGGCGATGCGCTGACAACCGACAATTCGATTCTTTATGGCATGGCTGCTCAAGATCCGGATTATCAGGTCGTTGGCGGTACATTTACGAATGAGCCGTACGGCATTGCGATGAAAAAAGGGAATACGAAACTCGTGAAAGCTGTAAACAAGGCTTTAAAAGAACTGAAAGACAGCGGAGAATACGACAAAATCAAAAACAAATGGATCAAAGAATAATAATCCGGAAAGGGGTGGGCAAATTCGCCCATCCCTTTCCACTGATTGAACCGTAAAGGAGTGAAACAGGTATGCTCGATTTTTCGATCCTTACTGACTATTTAGATTTATACATGCAGGGCTTCGTCAATACGATTAAAATCAGCATTATCGGTCTGATTGCCAGTTTCATTCTTGGCAACATCATTGCCGTTTTCCGGCTGGCCCCTGTCAAGCTGCTGAATTTTATCGGCGCCTTCTACGTGGAAGTAGTCCGCAACATTCCGTTAATTCTGATCGGTTTCTTTTTCTACAACGGGCTCAGTTATTTCCATATTAACTTAAGCGGATTTATCGCAGGGACCATTGCGCTTTCCATCTACACAGCCGCCTTTATTGCAGAAGCCGTGCGTGCCGGCATCCAATCGGTCGATAGGGGACAGCTTGAAGCTGCGCGTTCCACAGGCCTGACTTACATCCAGGCGATGCGTTATATTATTTTGCCTCAAGCGATCAAAATCGTAATCCCGCCGATCGGCAACCAATTCCTGAACTTGGTTAAAAACTCTTCCATTCTTGGGGTTTTTGCAGGGCTCGACCTTATGTACTACGCCGATATCATCCACGAAAAAACGTGGATTACGTTTGATACGTATATTTTTGTCGGCATGTTTTATCTCGTCCTGACCATTCCGCTCAGCTTGCTGGTCAACTACCTGGAACGCCGGCTGGCAAGAAGCGAATAACGACGCATAAACAAATCATTTGGAACGATACAAGGAGGGGAACGTTATGGACTTTGCCGGAGCTTATTCAGGCGAAAATTTGGCATATTTACTGCAAGGCTTTGCGGTGACATTGAAAGTTGCCGTTGTGTCCATTATTTTAAGCTTCATCTTCGGCTGTGTACTCGGCATTTTGCGTTACACAAAAATTCCGGTTTTATCGAGTGTGGTTGCGCTTATAGTGGAAGTCATCCGGAACTTGCCGCTGATTTTGATTATTTTCTTTACATATTTTGCCTTGCCGGAAGTCGGCATCAAAATGAGCGTTACGATGGCGGCGATTGCAGCCCTGACAGTGTTCGAATCGGCCATGATAGCCGAAATCGTGCGCGGCGGCTTGAACTCGATTCCAAAAGGGCAGATTGAAGCCGCCCGTTCATCAGGCCTTAATTATATCCAAACGCTGTGGCATATCATCCTGCCGCAAGCTTTGAAAAAAATGATCCCGCCGCTTGTGAGCCAGTTCATCTCGCTGTTAAAAGATACTTCTCTTGCGATTATCATTTCGCTGCCGGAACTTTTGCACAACGCAAAAGGCATCTACAGCGGGGAAAGCGGCGCAAAATACATTATCCCGATTCTGCTTCTTTCCGCATTTATGTATTTCATCGTCAACTATTTGCTGTCCATCTTGGCCAGAAAACTTGAAAAACGCCTTGATCCGGATCGCTCCACCGCCAAGCAGCTCGCCAACACGACTGAAAACATGATTTAAAAGCGGAAAAAGGTATCTCAAAGCGATTGGGATACTTCTTTTTATAGTAAGTAAGATTTGTTTTAAGCTTTAGATGGATTTTGCTGGATTTCTGCCAAATGTAAAAGAGTAAACGCCAGTGATGGACGAAATCAACAAGAACTGCGCCACCTTCCCTACTCGATTGGAAAATGTGAATGGCTGAAGTAAAGAGGAATCGAATTCTGTCTGTCATCCGTATATCTTGCCGGACAATAATGAATGAGGAAGGAAAGAAAAAGAATATTTTAGAGAATTTTAGGAAATCTATATCAAAAATATTGAATATGGTGTATAATACATAATGTATCTTCGCTCCAAAATTATTTTATCTTTAAAATATTCATTTATTGATATTCCTCAAGATGAAGCAAGTATTATTAAAATTTAAGGAGTGTGATTGAGGAATGGTAACAATATACACTTCACCAAGTTGTACATCTTGCCGAAAAGCAAAAGCATGGTTGGAAAAGCATGATATTCCATATACGGAACGAAATATTTTTTCCGAACCTCTCACCATTGAAGAAATTAAAAGTATTTTAAGAATGACGGAAGATGGAACGGATGAGATCATCTCTACCCGTTCGAAAATATTCCAAAAATTAAACGTTGATTTGGACGCTCTTCCGCTTCAAGATTTGTTTGAATTGATCCAGGCTAACCCTGGTCTGTTAAGAAGACCGATTATTATGGATGAAAAGCGCCTTCAAGTGGGATACAACGAAGATGAAATTCGACGCTTTTTACCTAGAAAAGTACGGACATTCCAATTGTTGGAAGCTCAAAAAATGGTGAACTAAGCTTTTGCTTCGATAGACGTTTTTCGATAGGGCTGGTTTTCTTTAAGAAAATCAGCCCTATTTTTGTGAGCTTTTCCATATCCTAGTGACATGTGACTCCAAGAATTATACAATGGATGGTAATCATAAATGGATAAGGTGGTCAAGATGAAGAATCATTTTCTTTCGATCCCATTATAATAGACAAAAAGAACAAGAAAAAGAGGCAATTTTCATTGGACAAAGGAGAAAGACATCCACATGAATAAACTTTGGCTTAGAATCTTCTTAACCTTTTTTGCGCTTTTGTTGGCCGTTCTCCTTGGGATTGGGTTTGTCATTGCGGACATCATGAAAAATACTTACATGGATATGATCCGAAACCAATTGTCCCAGACCGCTGATATCATTGTCAAAACGGTTGACACCAAGTCCATGTTTCAACATTCAAATGAGCTTCAAAACTATATTCACCACTATTATTATTATCACGATCCGCGGATCACGATTATTAGAGCAGATGGGAAAGTGCTTGCAGACTCCGACCGTGATCCTCGCAAAATGGAAAATCATTCAAACCGTCCCGAATTTCGTGAAGTGATTCGCGAACATCGTTCATATGGGGAATCTATTCGCCGCAGCCCGACGCTTGGCTATAGCATGATTTACATAGCGAAACCGATCCAAAAAGACGGAAAGTCCATTGGCGTTGTACGGATTTCCGTTACTTTAAAAAAAATTGAACACACGCTCGATCAACTATGGATCAGTCTCGGTTTGGCCATGGTGATGACCTTAACGGTTTCCGGATTCATCGGATTCAGAATGGCTAAACGGTTTACACGGCCGATTGAAGCGAGCATTCAAGTTGCGAATCGCCTAATTGAAAAAGATTATGACAGCAGAGTGAAAACAAAGGCGAGCGGCGAGTTGAAACAGCTCGTGAATGCGATCAATGACTTAGCCATCAGTTTAAAGCAGCAGATGGAAGAAATCCGTGAAAACCAGCAGCGGCTGACTGGGGTATTGGCTAATATGGTAAGCGGCGTCATGCTCATTAACCCTGCTGGAAGAATTACTCTTGTCAACAGGGCGATGGAAAAAATTATCGGTGCTTCTTCTGAAAATTTAATTGGAAAGCTTCATATCGAAGCGGGGAAAAACTTTGGTCTTAGCCAGCTGATAGACCGTTCATTAAAAGAAGGAGTGCACATTCATGAAGAAGTGCATATTTATTATCCGAAAGAAAGGATACTGGATGCGCATATTGCCCCATATGTGGGCGATCATGAAGAAGTAAAAGGAGTCATAACCGTTCTTCACGATATTACAGACATTCGCCGGCTCGAAAAAATCCGCAGCGAGTTCGTAGCCAATGTTTCCCATGAATTAAAAACACCGGTGACTTCATTAAAAGGATTTGCGGAAACTTTGTTAGACGGGGCCATGTATGATGAAGAAACTTGCCGTACTTTTTTAAAAATCATTTATGATGAAAGTGACCGGCTGCATCGCTTAATTTCAGACATTCTGGATTTATCCAAAATTGAACAGCAGAGATTGCCTTTAAAGCCTGAGCCTCTCAACGTATCACAGGTTATTAACGAGACAGCGGAAACCATCCAAGAGACGATTCATAAAAAACGGCTTCATCTGAGTCTTCCGGATCATAAAGAAGTGGTGATCGAAGCGGAAAAAGATCGGCTGCAGCAAATCATATTAAATCTTTTAACGAATGCCGCGGCTTACACACCTGAAGGCGGGTACATCGATATAGAACTGCATGAAAGAGAAAAAGAAGTGGACATTGTCATAAGAGATACGGGAATCGGCATTTCCAAGCAAGATTTGCCTAGGATCTTTGAACGTTTTTACCGCGTGGATAAAGCAAGATCTCGTCAGTCTGGAGGAACAGGTCTTGGTCTCGCCATTGTCAAGCATTTAGTGGAGTCCCATCATGGCACTATTCAAGTAGAAAGCGAGGAAGGAAAAGGGACGGCATTCACCATTACTTTGCCGAAAAAGCAAATAAAATCGTAACTATGAACCGCACCCATCTCATTCATGGTGCGGTTTTTTCATTACATTTAATCGCTTTTGATCATAGATAAGACCTTAGTTTTACAGCTTCAAAACAATAAATATGACCGTCTTTACAATTTCTTAACATTCTATTAATACAGGCTTAATACCGCCCCATTATCTTAAAACTTGTAAGAGAGAACAGAACCTTATTAATTCATAGGGGGAAAAAAATGAGAAAAAGTTTTATCGCATTGTTCACAATGGTACTGCTATTTGCCTTCGCGGCAGCAGGATGCGGCAACAATTCAAACAAGGATGCCGGCACTAGCAAAACCGACAATAACAATGGAACAGCCCAATCTGGTTCCATTACAGCGGTAGGATCTACTGCATTACAACCTCTTGTACAAGAAGCAGCTACTGAATATATGAATAAAAACTCCGGTACAACGATCAATGTACAAGGCGGAGGAAGCGGAACAGGCTTAAGCAAAGTGCAAGAAGGTGCTGTCGATATTGGGAACTCCGACGTGTTTGCTGAAGAAAAAGACGGTATTGACGCCAGCAAACTAGTTGATCATAAAGTCGCTGTTGTAGGAATGGGGCCCGTTGCCAATAAAGATGTGGGTGTAGATAATCTGACGAAAAAACAATTAATCGACATCTTTACTGGAAAAGTGAAAAACTGGAAAGAAGTTGGCGGTAAAGATCAAAAAATCGTTGTCATCAACCGTGCAGAAGGATCTGGAACAAGAGCTGTGTTTGAAAAAACGGCATTGGATGGAGCAACACCGATTAAATCCCAAGAACAAGATTCTTCAGGAACGGTTCAAAAAATCGTTAGCGAAACTCCAGGAGCAATTAGTTATTTAGCATTTTCTTACTTCAACGATCAAATGACTGCTTTAAAAGTGGACGAGGTTGAACCGACGGAACAAAATGTAGAATCAGGAAAATGGAAAATCTGGGCATATGAACATATGTACACAAATGGCGAACCATCCGGATTAACAAAAGATTTTCTTGATTATATGATGTCCGATGATGTTCAAAACAGCCTTGTTAAAAAATTAGGTTATATACCGGTATCCGGAATGAAAGTTGAACGTGATGCAAAGGGAACGATCACCCAAAAATAATTTTTGGGGGGTCTCTCCCTTTTTCTTACTTGTATTGGAAAGGGGAAACCGAATTGAGCGACAGAGTAGTTGAGTGGACAAAAATGAAGAGTGCTCGTGCGAAATCAAAAATATGGATTGAGCGGCGCGGGAGAATGGTGACACTTTTATGCGTCGCCTTTATGGTTTTTGTGGCGGCCTCTATGTTGTATTTTGTGACATCAAAAGGATTGAGCACGTTTGTCATCAATAAAGCAAGCATTACCGACTTTCTTTTTGGAAAAGATTGGGATCCGGGGAAGCTGGATAAGGAAGGGAAACCGGTAGTCGGCGCATTGCCGATGATTGCAGGATCGTTTGCCGTCACACTGTTTTCTGCTTTAATTTGCGCTCCATTTGCTATCGGCGGGGCTGTGTTTATGACGGAAATTTCCCCGAAATTTGGGAAAAGAATTTTGCAGCCGGTCATTGAATTATTGGTCGGTATTCCTTCCGTAGTTTATGGATTTACTGGATTAAGCTTGGTAGTCCCTTTTTTAAGAGATCATTTTTCAGGCAGCGGATTTGGTATTGCCGCGGCGACGATCGTATTGACCGTCATGATTTTGCCGACGATGATGAGTTTATCGGTGGATGCCATTCTGGCGGTTCCGGCTTCGTTAAGGGAAGCATCGCTCGCATTGGGGGCCACAAGATGGCAAACCATTTATAAGGTAGTACTCAGGACAGCGCGCCCTGGCATTTTGACAGCTATGATTTTTGGAATGGCTCGTGCGTTTGGAGAAGCTTTGGCTGTTCAAATGGTCATCGGAAACTCGGCCGTGATTCCAAAATCGTTGATGGAACCAGCTTCCACCTTGACGAGTATTTTGACAATGGGTATGGGAAATACCGTTATGGGCCAAGTGGAGAATAATGCGTTGTGGACTTTGGCGCTCATCTTATTATTGATGTCTTTAATTTTTATTATGATTGTAAGGATTTTGGGACGCAGGAGGACTTTTGAATGAAAGCGAAAATAGCTGATCGTGTAGCAACGGTTGTATTTTATATCATCGCGCTATTGCTCGTGCTTCTGTTGGCAGGGCTTCTTGGTTATATATTGCTAAAAGGTCTTTCGCATATTTCCTGGCATTTTATTACATCGCCTCCGGAAAGTTTTCAAGCGGGCGGCGGAATTGGACCTCAGTTGTTTAACTCACTTTATCTACTGGTGTTGACGATGCTCATTAGTATCCCTCTGTCACTTGGTGCCGGAATTTACATGGCGGAATATGCGAAAAAAAATATATGGACGAATATTTTGAGAACGGTCATCGAAGTACTATCGTCTTTACCGTCCATCGTAGTAGGATTGTTTGGTTTTCTCTTTTTTGTGATTTCGATGGGCTGGGGATTTTCCATCTTATCCGGTGCATTAGCATTAACATTGTTTAATTTGCCTCTTATGGTGCGGGTAGTGGAAGATTCGATAAGGGGAGTTCCATCTTCACAAAGAGAAGCAGGTCTAGCCCTCGGCGTTTCCAAATGGGAAACGATTAAACACGTCTTGCTGCCGGCTACACTGCCTGGAATCATTACCGGTATTATTTTGGCATCAGGAAGAGTTTTCGGTGAAGCGGCCGCTCTCATTTATACCGCAGGAATGAGTTCTCCTAATCTGGATTTTACCAATTGGAATCCATTCAGCCCAACCTCTCCGTTAAATCCGCTGCGTCCTGCTGAAACTCTGGCTGTCCATATTTGGAAAGTAAACGGCGAAGCGGTGATACCGGATGTTAATGCCGTATCTAGCGGGGCTTCTGCTGTGCTTGTGTTATTTATATTAGTCTTTAATGTCAGCGCCCGTTGGATTGGAAAAAGAATTTATCGGCGGATGACATCAAGCTAAGGGAGGAAGAACAGAATGGCGACGACAACACTGATGAAAGAAAATAAAGCGAGCAGCAACGTTCGCTCAGGAGTTATGAAAATGACAGTCCCCAACAGCAGTTCTGAAAATCAATTAAAGAGTGAAAACGTCGTTTTAAAAACGAATAGTTTACGTGTTTTTTACGGAAACCATCTGGCGATCAAGAATGTCAGCGCCTCTTTTATGGAAAATCGGGTAACGGCTCTTATCGGTCCATCTGGATGCGGCAAATCCACCTATTTGCGAAGTTTAAACCGTATGAATGATGAAATTCCCGGATGCAGAATAGAAGGAGAAATTTTATACAGAGGCATCGATTTAAATCATCCGCAAGCGAATGTATTTGATATCCGGAAAAGGATTGGAATGGTATTTCAACGGCCTAATCCTTTTGCTAAATCCATTTTTGAGAATGTGGCTTTCGGACCGAAGCACCATGGCGTCAAAAATAAACAGCTGTTAGAGGAAATCGTTGAAAAAAGCTTACGGAAAGCAGCATTGTGGGATGAAGTGAAGGACCGGCTTCATCGTTCCGCGTTGGCTTTATCAGGAGGCCAGCAGCAACGGTTATGCATAGCAAGAGCTTTAGCGATGGAGCCAGACGTTTTATTGCTGGATGAACCGGCTTCGGCACTTGATCCTGTTTCAACGGGCAAGGTAGAAGAATTAATCGAAGAATTGAAAAAAGATTACACGGTGATCATTGTGACGCACAATATGCAGCAAGCCGCACGGATTTCCGATTATACGGCCTTCTTTTATATGGGGGAACTCGTTGAATTCGGGGAAACAACAGAACTTTTTACAAACCCGAAAAAGAAGCAAACGGAAGACTATATTACTGGAAATTTCGGTTAAAGTTTCAATCGGAGGAGAGAACAAGATGGCCATTGCGACCCAACAACAATCCATTATTCAGGCCCGTAATGTCAATGTTTATTATGGTGACTTCCATGCGTTGAAAAACATTCATTTTGAAGTGAAAAAACATCATATTACTGCACTGATTGGTCCATCCGGATGCGGCAAATCCACTTTTTTGCGTACTTTGAACCGTATGAACGATCAAATAGCTGGATTTCGCGTCGAAGGGGATATCATCATTGAAGGAAAACCAATATACAGCCCTAAAACAGATGTCGTTCAATTAAGGAAACGTGTCGGCATGGTATTCCAGCGGCCCAATCCGTTTCCTATGTCCATTTATGACAATGTTGCCTATGGACCAAGGATCCATGGAATAAAAAAGACTCGCGACTTAGATGAAATAGTGGAAAAAAGTCTTCGATATGCTGCTTTATGGGATGAGGTTAAAGACCGCCTTCATACTTCCGCCATGGGACTTTCAGGTGGACAACAGCAGCGTTTGGTCATAGCGAGGGTGCTTGCGGTCGAACCGGAGATCATTTTAATGGATGAACCGGCTTCCGCGTTGGACCCTATTTCTACTGCAAAAATAGAAGAATTGATTTTAGAGTTGAAAAAGTCCTACACCATCGTGATAGTGACGCACAATATGCAACAGGCGGCGCGTGTTTCGGACGAAACGGCCTTTTTCCTAAATGGTCAAGTTGTTGAATTTAACGATACGGAAACGATTTTTACTAATCCACAAAGAAAAGAGACAGAAGACTATATTTCCGGTCGTTTTGGATGATTTATTTTTCAGACAGGACAAAAACGGTCGAGAAAAAGGATAGGGGGTTCGGCTAAAGTGCCTAGAAAATTATTTGAAATTCGTTTGCAGGAGCTGCATGAGACGTTGTTAAAAATGGGACTTCTGGTGGAAGAAGCGATTTTTAAAAGCGTGCATTCGCTGGTCGAAAAAGATTCGGAGCAAGCAACAAATGTCATCCATAACGATCCGAAGATCAATGATTATGAAATTGAAATTGAAAAGAAATGCTTTGAGTTGATCGCAACGCAGCAGCCGGTTGGCACTGATTTAAGGAAGATTGCGACCATGTTGAAAGTGGCAACCGATTTGGAACGGATGGCTGACCATGCAGTGAGCATTGCAAAAATCACCATCCGTTTGGAAAATGAAATTTATTTAAAACCGCTCATTAAAATCCCCCAAATGGCAGAATGTGTGAAAGAAATGGTTCACGAAGTGCTTGAAGCCTATATTTCCTTAAACGAGCTGACGGCGGTGAAAGTGTCCGAAAGGGACGACATGGTAGACCGTTATTTTTCACAGATTGTATTAGATTTAGTGGAAGACATGAAACAAAATCAATCACAAATTCATCAAGCGTCGCATCTCCTGCTTGCTGCTCAGCATTTGGAACGAATCGGAGATTATGTGACAAATATTTGCGAATGGATTGTGTATTTGAAGACAGGTACCATCGTCGAATTAAATAAATAGCAGCACCATTGTGAAGCAATAAATCTTTAAAGCATGCTGATTAAAAAGCGTGCTTTTTTATGTGCGCCCGGCATGTACATGAACTATAGGGTGTAAGTCCCGAACCCCGAAGACAGAAGTAGAGGTTAGCCAAGAGCAAGGGTGTCCGTGGTGACGCGGAATCTGAAGGAAGCTGGAGGCAAAACACCGGTCCGAGGAACACGAACCTCATATAAGGCTAGGTATGATTGAGTGAGTTTGCATAACAAAACAAAGCTCTTTCTGTCGAAGGTCATATCGAGTAAATGAGGCGGATAGATGGTGTGAAAGTGCATGTACTTACCCGGGGAGGTCTGGCGGATATGTGAAGTACTCTTCATAACCTACTTAGTGATAAGTAGCTGAACCGTCAGAAGTCAGCAGAGGTCATAGTATTAGTTGGTCTAGAACAACTAAGAAGGACCGAACAATTAAGAGAGAATAGCCCTTGGTATTCAGTGAGTCATGATGAACACAGAAAACGTAGTACCTCACTTGAGGGAGGAAGCGGTGAATCCCGTGGGAGACCTCTTGGAGGGTGGAGTGACCACTGGCATAAAGAGAACAGCTATTCACGGAAGTTATAAAGACTTGCGTCAATTATCTTAATTGAACCGCCGTATACGGAACCGTACGTACGGTGGTGTGAGAGGACGGGAGTTAATCGCTCCCTCCTACTCGATTTTGGAAAACTTAGGATTTGAAAGCAAAATGAAAGGAATCCAATAGCTGATTTCTTTAAGGAGAATGAAAAAATTCTAGTGTTGGTTGATTGAAACAAAAAGTTATGTGAAAATATGTGAGAAAATAAAAAATTTCATCATTTTTTCACATATTTTTGATCATACATATTGAAATGTGGGGAAAAGAAAGCTACCTTTGAAAAGGAAGGAGGAATTGTATGATTCCGGTTGAAAGACAGCGGCAAATTGTAAAATGGCTTGAGACGGAAGAATTTTTAAGTGTAGCGGAAATAAGCAAGAGGTTAAACGTTTCAGAAATGACTGTTTATAGGGACATCAATGCATTAATGGATCAGAAAAAGATTGTGAAAACTTCGAGAGGGATTACAATACGAAAAGAGACGCAACCGTCTCACAACATCTGTTCTTATTGTCATAAACCATCCACTAGCCGGCATAGTGTCCAAATTATCAGGGTGGACCAGCGTATTGAAGAAACTTGCTGTCCACATTGCGGACTGTTGAGATATGACGATATCGAAGAAGACGTTTCGCAAATTCTTTGCAAGGATTTTCTCAACGATACGACTATCAGCGCTAAAACAGCTTTCTATTTAATGGATGCCGATATTGATATGCATTGCTGCTATCCTCAAGTCCTTGTTTTTCAATCACTGAAACAAATTAGACAATTTCAAACAGGTTTTGGCGGGCAAATTTATACCTTTGACGAAGCCATCCAAAATATTCAACGAAAAATGAAAGGTTTCAGCTCAAGCTGCTGCGATTAAGGCATGATCACATTGGGAGTTGGAGACTTTGAAAAGTATAAAAATCGGTTTAGCGATATTCATTATTTTTATGCTGTGTGTTTTTCATCCTTCGTTGTCGCAGGCTCATGCCTATATCATTCAATCTTCCCCGTCAGAGAATGAGGTATTGGATAAGGGACCAGCTAATGTAAAAATTACGTTTAATGAAGCCGTACAGCCCGTTTTTCATTCATTGAAAGTATTGGATGAGAAAGGAAAAAGAGTCGACAGGGGGGACGGACATGTTGAGAAAAACCATCCTTCTATATTGACAGCCAGCTTAAAAAAGAATCTACCAAAAGGTACATACGTGATCCGTTGGAAAGTGATTTCCGGCGATGGGCATCCTGTGGAGGGGACGATTCCATTCCGGATCGGAGACGGAAGCCAAAGCAATGCACCGTTGGCAAACGAAACAAAAGGATACTTTCCAAAAGCGGATATGATTTTAATTCGATGGCTGCAGTATGTGAGTTATGCTCTATTGATCGGGGTGATCTTTTTTCAGTTATGTATTTTGCCCCCTCGAAAAAATAGCCTCGAATCATTTCTCAGCCGCAGGAATTTGCTAGTTTGGATATCGGCTGTCGGAATAACTGTCAGCATCCTCCTTTCCTTGCCGTTGCAGGCAAAATTGGACGCCGATGTAAGCTGGTTGAACGCTTTTCAGTTTTCATATGTCAAAAATACACTATTTTATACGAATTTCGGACCTGTTTTTTTAGCGCAATGGATCCTTTTAATCTTTCTGTATCTTTTTCTGATAAAGGCTTTGCGCCATGACCGCAGCGGCTGGCTGATCGCTTCTTGGATGGTGGGGTTCGGACTGCTTTTAACAAAGGCATTCATTGGACATGCGGCCACAGCTGAACATCGATTGTTGGCGTTAATGGCTGACTTTCTCCATTTAGCCGCAGCATCGATTTGGCTCGGATCGTTGTTGTCCATCTGTTTTCTGTTGCCGGCCAGTTTGTCTCAACAGGATCAAGAAGATCATAAGTCTTCTTATTGGAAGGCCATTCATCGTTTTTCCGTTTGGGGTATGGTCATTTCAGCGATTATTCTTGCAACGGGACTTTACAGCGGCTCGATTCATATTCCTAACTGGCATTCCGTTATTTCAACGACATATGGCCGCTTTTTTCTGGCGAAAGTCTTTTTATTTGTAGTGATCATGGCGTTTGCTGCTTATCATTGGGTTCGAGGCAGAAAAAAAGAAAAAATATTAGGGCGGACGGTTTGGATAGAATTCTCCGTCGGAATTTTGACGTTAGCCGTTGCCGCCATGTTGGCCAATATGCCTACTGCCTTCGAGGCAAATGGAGCTTTTCATGAAACAAAGAAAACAGAAAACGGCTATGTAGTTTCTTTGAAAGTAGACCCAGCTGACGTTGGGAAAAATTCATTTTATATCAATATTGTTAATAATCAAGGGAAATCCGTTCAAGGGCTTCAGCAAGTGGTGATGACATTGAATTCATTAGATATGGATATGGGAAATACAACGATTCAAGTACCAACCAAATCCATGGGATCCGGCTATGTAACTGGAACGATCCCTATGGAAGGGGATTGGAAAATACACATTCATGGTTTGACCCAAACGTTTGATTCGATTGATGCTGATTTTCAACTTTATATAAGCGATAAAAAATAAAAAGGAGTGGTTAAGATGAAACAATGGATTCGTAAGATCAGTAAAACGGCTTTGTTGCTTGCGGCAACCTTTTTCTTTTTCAACGGCATGGCCAGCGCCCATGTGACAGTGAATCCAAAAGTATCCACACCGGGAGGATGGGAAACGTATACGATCAAAATTCCGGTTGAAAAAAATGTTCCTACAACGAAAGTGGTTTTAAAAATACCGGCAGGAGTGGAGTTTGAGTCTTATCAGCCGGATCCAAACTGGAATATAAAAACAGAAAAAGATTCTTCCGGAAAAGTCAATACGGTGACTTGGGAAGCGAAAGGCAATGGAATATTGCCGGGACAATTTGAGCAATTTCAATTTATCGCCAAGAATCCGGATAAGGAAACGAAAGTGGCGTGGAATGCGTATCAATATTATAAGGATGGAAGCATTGTAGAGTGGACAGGAGCGGAAAACACAGATACACCGCATTCTGTAACGGAAATTACAGCATCGCCGCAAAAAACGGTGCAATCCGATGAGCAAGGTCACGACCATGATTCATCTGTTACATCTCCTTCCGATGAGAAAAAACAAACAGATCACAATGGGTCGTCCGCAGAAACCGTTTCTGTCGTGCTGTCGATCGCTGCTGTTGTCCTTTCCTTGATAGCCTTGATAGTGGCAAGTCGAAAAAAACGCTCATAACAAGTATTTTTTAAAAGGGACAGGGGATGCCTGTCCCTTTTGAATATAAAGAAGGGAAGAGATTGGATCATTCTTTTTTAAAGCGTGTGGAACGAACGGTTTTTTATGCTAATTTGTTGTTCTTTCTAAAAAAGAAAATTCATTTAGGTCAAATCAATCATTTCCACTTGAATATTTTAAAAATTTTAGATAGAATGACAAAACACAGTTCATTATGTTTTAGGCAAAGCAAGGAATTTTCGTATTGGGAGGGATTTTTATTTCCCTTTCCTGATGTTTTATCATAAAATAGAAGTACAAGGTAAAAATAATTGTAATGCAATCACCAACGAACAGAGCAGTGCTCGGGGGTGCAGTCCCTTCATCACCTTATATCCAGAAGGGAGAGGTAATCAATGGACATAGAACGTATAAATGAAAATACAGTCAAGTTTTACATTTCGTATGTTGATATAGAAGAAAGAGGTTTTGACCGCGAAGAAATCTGGTATAACCGGGAACGCAGTGAAGAACTCTTTTGGGAAGTAATGGATGAAGTGCATGAGGAAGAAGATTTCGCTGTGGAAGGTCCGCTCTGGATCCAAGTGCAAGCTTTGGAAAAAGGGCTTGAAATCTTAGTGACGAAAGCGCAAATCTCCAAAGACGGTCAACGTTTAGAATTGCCCATTCCAGAAGAGAAACTGCGAGAATTCCCGATGGATGAGCGTTTTGAAGAGCTTTTAGACCAGCATTTCCACATTCGACCGTTAGACGGTGATGAAGAAGATTCTTTAGAATTTTTGCTGGTATTTAATGATTTTGAAGACTTGATCGGACTTGCTGCCCAGCCAGGTCTGGACAATTTGCAAACAAAGCTTTTTGCCTATGACGATAAATATTATGTATATGTCGAATTTCCTGAGGAATTGTTTACGGAAGAAGATATCGATAATTATTTAAGCATTTTGCTTGAATTTGGGAAAGAAACCAATACGACGATCCATGTTCTGGAGGAATACGGAAAAGTCATTATAGAAAACGATGTATTCCGTACACTGCAAAAGTATTTCTCTTAACCGTATGTCCAAAATGATGCCGATTTCATACGAAATCGGTTTTTTTGTACGGTTTTTCGGTTTTTTAAACGGCGCAGGGATTTGAAGCATGAATGTCGTAATCTTAAGGTTGGGAGGTGAGGAGGTGTTTACTGCCTATGATGAAAAAGGTACAGCCGTTCATTTATTGTCTTGCCGTGATAAGGAGGCTTTAAAGCGATGGAAAAAGGAAAAACGTTTTTATTGCCCTTGTTGCCGCTCTCCGCTCACATTAAAAATCGGTTCAACGAAGATCCCTCATTTTGCTCATATTTCCAACCAAAAATGTCCTGCTTCTTCTGAGCGGGAATCGGAACGGCATTTATCGAGCAAACTTCTTCTTTATGAATGGCTTCTAAATCAACGACTCGATGTCCAATTAGAAGCTTATTTACCCTCCATTCAGCAGCGCCCCGATTTGCTTTTGAAAAATCCGCCTTTGGCAATTGAAATCCAGTGTTCTCCCCTTTCTGTCTCTCTTTTTCAAAAACGAACGGACTTTTATCGAAAACACGGCTTAAAGCCGCTTTGGATTTACGGAGGTCAGACCGTTTCACAAGATTGTTTTCGTCTTTTTTCTTTTACTTCTTTTCAACAAATGTTTTTTCAATACTCACCGCACTGGGGGTATTGGTTTCCTGCCTTCCAACCAGAAACGAAAATGTTTCATTTTTATCTTTTCCTCTTTCCGTTTTCGCCGGTCAAATTTTTCGGCGTACAAGTGAGCTTATTGATGGATCAGCTTGCTTTTCCGTTCTCTCTACGTAAACCGAGTGTCTCGCGCTTTTTTACCATGGCTCAGTGGCTTGAGGAAAAACGACGGTGGATCAGCCGTAAAATTCGTTATTCCAAAGCTTTCCGTGATCCGTTTTTGAAAACCGTTTATTTCAACGGCCAAAATCCTCAACTTCTTCATTCTTGCATAGGACTTCCCGTCAAACATAGCATCTGGATTCGAAGCCATCCCGTCGAATGGCAATATTATTTATGGTCCGATTTGCTTTACCGTGTCAAGATCGGTCAAACCGTTCATATTAAACAAGGATTAGTGGTTTTACTAAGACGTGTAAAAAAAGGGGAGTTGGTGATTCGCGAGTTTCCCCTTATTGAACCGATAACACTAGAAAAGACGGTATTTCAATATTTTCAATTACTTGCAAGCATGGATATTTTACTGAATATAGGGGGAGGAAAATTTAAAGTGCAAAAGAAAGCAATCGACGCTTCCACGGTGGACAAGCAGTATCAAGAGGAGAGGCTATTGCTGAACAAATATAAAGAGATTATATTAAATTCACTCCAAATTTGAGCACTCAAGCAGGATAATTTCGGCAATAAGTGTAAAATATATAGTGAAACTCTCATGCGAAGAGATGAACAAAAACGAATGGAATGCTGACGTTTTCGATGGAGGGATATTGATGACAGAAACACAGGCAAAGACGTTGCCTTCTCGCAATGAAGTGCCGGAAGAGCTGAAATGGAGGCTGGAAGATATATTTGCCTCCGATGAAGAATGGGAAAAAGAATTCGAAGCCGTTAAAGAATTAGCGAAAAAAGCAGCTACCTTTAAGGGAAAGTTGGGAGAAAGTGCAGATCAATTGTATGAACTCCTGACTTTTCAAGATGAATTGCTGCTGAGGATGGGAAAATTATATGCCTATTCTCATATGAGATATGATGAAGATACGACAAATTCATTTTATCAGGGGCTGGATGCGCGTGCGAAAAGCTTGTATTCACAAGTAGCCAGCAGCCTTTCTTTTGTCGTTCCGGAAATATTGAGCATCGATGAAAGCAAACTTGAAAAGTTCTTAGAAGAAAAAGAAGAATTAAAACTGTATCGCCACGCCATTGAAGAAATCAACCGCGAGCGCCCTCACGTTCTTGATGCCGATCAAGAAGCGTTGTTGGCCCAAGCTTCAGAGGTAATGAGTGCTTCCAGCAATACGTTCGGCGTTTTAAATAATGCCGATTTGGAGTTTCCGGCCATTGAAGACGAGAATGGGGAAAAAGTGCAAATCACCCATGGCCGCTTTATTCAATTTTTGGAATCAAAAGATCGCAGAGTGCGCCGCGAAGCTTTTAAAGCGGTTTATGAAACATATGGAAAGTTTCAAAACACATTTGCCAGCACATTGAACGGCCAAGTAAAACGAGACAATTTTTATGCAAGGGTTCGTAATTATGAAAGTGCCCGCCAAGCGGCTCTTTCTTCTAACAACATCCCGGAGAAAGTGTACGATAATTTAGTGGAGACAGTGAATAAACATCTTCACTTGCTTCATCGCTATGTGGATTTGCGCAAAAAAGTGTTACAACTCGATGATCTTCACATGTATGACCTTTATACGCCGCTCGTTCAAGATGTCGATCTGAATGTAACTTACGAGGAAGCCAAAGACTATGTATTGAAAGGTTTAGCTCCTCTTGGAGACGATTATTTGAATGTCTTGAAAAAAGGCTTTGAGAATCGTTGGGTGGATGTTGTAGAAAATAAAGGGAAAAGAAGTGGCGCCTATTCTTCCGGATCCTATGGAACGAATCCTTATATTCTTTTGAATTGGCAAGACAATGTGAACAATCTGTTTACGCTTGCACATGAATTCGGTCATAGCGTTCACAGCTACTATACGAGAAAAAATCAGCCGTTTGTGTATGGCGATTATTCCATCTTTGTGGCGGAAGTTGCTTCGACATGCAATGAGGCGCTTTTAAATGAGTATTTATTGAAAACGTTGAAAGACGAAAAAGAGCGGATGTATATTTTGAATCATTATTTGGAAGGATTCCGAGGCACAGTCTTCCGTCAAACCATGTTTGCTGAATTTGAACATATTATCCATCAGAAGGAACAAAACGGCGAAGCATTGACATCTGAGCTATTGACTAAGGAATATTATGAATTGAACAAGAAGTATTTTGGCACGGGGATGACCATCGATGAAGAAATCGGTTTAGAATGGGCGCGGATTCCGCATTTCTACTACAATTATTACGTATATCAATACGCAACTGGATTCAGTGCAGCCCAAGCTCTAAGTTCACAAATATTAACCGAAGGTAAACCGGCAGTTGATCGTTACATCAATCATTTCTTAAAAGCGGGCAGTTCCGATTATCCAATTGAAGTGCTGAAAAAAGCAGGGGTTGATATGACGACACCTGAACCAATTGAACAGGCTTTGAAAGTATTTGAAGAAAAGCTGTCCGAACTCGAATCATTATTAGAGCAATAACAAAGGAGAAATAACGGCCATCAGTGGGGATTTCTCTCCGCTGATGGTTATTTTCGATTAACAGGGATGGTGAACGTCCCATTGAGCATTGGGAAAACATTACTTCTTTCTTTGAAATTCTCCATCATTTCCCCGCAGAAATTCATAGTTTTTAACGAAATCCTTTAAAACGTTTTCGATCGTTCAGATAACTAATAAATAGAAAAATCACAATAAATAAAATGGGGGAAGTAATGTAAAGGGGTACTAATTTCATAAGTCCAAGCAAATTGATCAATAATGTCAATAGAAGCAGAATGGTAAGAAATAGAATGGGAAGTTTTTTCAATCGAAACAGCCTCCTTCGCTGTTTTTTGCTCTATTTCATTATTATGAAAAGGGCATCCCATTCATTCGAATAAGGGGAAGAGCCCATCTTGATGTGCTCTTTTTCTAACATTTATTCGGAATTTGACAAATCTGTGAAAATTCGAGCAAACTCTTGAAAACTAAAAAAATAATTGATATATTAAAAACGTGAAGTTGATCACAAGCAAACATATACCCCTTTGTTTGACCGTGAAAAATTTCTCCCATCCCCTTTGTTCGAGAAAAGGCCTTGCAGTTTGTCATTGCAAGGCCTTTTCTCTTTGTGATGGACATTGACGAAAATCTACTAAAATAGTGTTCATTTCATCTTATGGTCATTTTAATCCTACTTTTTGGGGGCAACAAAGCTCCGGTGAATGGCTGTTGTTTAATGAATGAATGTTTGTTTTTGGACGGAAGAATAGAAAGTACTAATAGGCTGGAGAACAGGTAAGTCGAATAGATTTTTAGATGAGGGGAGTCGATAGGAGGGGAGAAAGGCGGTATTAGGAAGATCGGACATAGACTGTTTTAGGCTTTATTTTTAAAAGGAGCTATCCGAGAGAACATTCTTCGTTGATATGGTGGAAATGCTATGTCCATTCGTTCAATGAAAGGCTGATTTTGTATCTACCTTGCACGTAAAGGTTTCCATTCATAAAAAAGTGGGGAAGATGTTTCCCCGCTTCTAATTTTTTCACTTTAAATTCAGCAACTTTTGTTTTAGTTCGTTTTCCATTGTGGAAAGCTCTTGCTCGACTTTGTAACGTTTGGCGCGGCCTTCTTGTTGTATGTGCAACACTTCTTCTAATGTCGAGATCAAGTTTTCTTGAGTTTTTTTCAGTGTTTCAATATCGACGAGGCCTCTTTCGTTTTCTTGAGCCGTTTCGATGGTGTTTGCTTTTAGCATTTCAGCATTTTTCAGCAATAATTCATTCGTTGTTTTGCTGACTTGTTTTTGAGCTTCTACTGCATGACGTTGGCGAATCAGCGTTAACGCAATCGCGATTTGATTTTTCCACAACGGAATCGCCGTCATAATCGAGGATTGAATTTTTTCAGCTAATGTTTGGTTTGTATTTTGAATTAATCGAATTTGTGGTGCACTTTGGATCGTAATTTGACGGCTTAATTTTAAATCGTGCAGACGTTTTTCCAGTCGATCAGCGAACTGCACCATATCATTTACTTCTTGATAAGCCATTTGGTCGCCGGATGTTTCCGCTTTTTTCCTCAGTTCCGGAATGATCTTCGTATGAAGTTCCTCTAATTTTAACTCGCCTGCCGCAATATAAATATTCAAAGCATGGAAATAGTCTTTGTTTTTCTCATACAATTGTTCTAACAATTGGATATCACGAAGCAATGTTTGTTTGGCAAGATCGAGTTTCACGCTAATGCGTTCGATTTGAGCGCTCGTTTTTTGATATTTGGATAATATTTCGTGAACCGAATGAGAAATTTTCCCAAACATCCGCAGGAAAAAGTTTTTCTTTTCCGGCTGCAGCTCTTCAGGTTTTACTTGTTCAAGCTTTTGCATCAATTCGCTTAAAATATCGCCGATTTCGCCAATGTCTTTATTTTGTACATGTTCAAGCATCGTTTGCGAGAAATGGAGTAATTTAGATTGCGCTTGCGTTCCGTATAAAATGATGGCTCGATGATCGGTGGGATCAATTTGTTTGCTCAGTTCATATGCTTTTTGACGATGCTCTTCAGGCAAAATGTCGACTAAACGGTTAGAATCGGCTTTATGGCCGACTTCCGTTTGATTCTCTTTTTGATCCAATATAAATTCGTTGCTTCCAAAAGGGTTGGCAAGTAAATCATCGATTCCATCACTGGAATGTTCAGGGGTTAACGATTTTTTTTCATCTGTCATTTTGTGCTGTTTCTCCTTTCATGACGTGAGAGCGGGTGTTTATGTCTGAGGGAGCGTTTTGCATATTCCAGTTCAAATTGGAGTTCATCCATATCGTTTGAAAGCAGTTGATATAAATCTTTCTCCACTACATGATGCAATTCCTGTAAAGTGCGCTTCGTTTCTTGAACGCTTTGTATCATTTCTTTATTTTGAACGGGCTGTGTATTTAATAAGGCGTATTTTTCAATGAGTTCTACCATTGAATCCAGATGAACATAAAAAAATGACTCTGCCTGATAAAATCGCTTCGGTTCTTTTTTTATGAGACTATATATTTTTCTGACTAATTTGTACATGTCATAAAACAGTCTGAACGTATCGATTTGGCGAACACTTAGAAAAGCTTTTTGAAGACGTTTCATTTTTAGCTTCGCTTCTTTTAAATTTTTGCGGATAAAGCGATATTCTTTTCTTGATAAACCTTGCTGTTTCAAAAACTTTCCAGTCATCATCCATTTTAGCCATTGGTAGATCACGAAACCGGCAAAAATGGAAACTGCCGATGATAACCAAAATAAATGATGAAACAGAAAATATACGAGCGCCCAAATGAAGATCATCGACGGTATGGTAATGAGAATCCGAATCAAGAGATCTAAAATCCATTTCACTTTTCGGCAACTCCTGTCTATATTTGTCGTTCTTCTATTGTATACGATTCAAATGAAAAAAAGGATTCATCACTACTATATCAAAGATTAACAAAATGTTCATAATGATGAGAAACAAAAAATCCAAAAGAGGGTGGGCTTCAGTGGGAGAGAGGAAAGCATGGTGGAATTCTGTGCAGGATGGAATGGAAACGGTGTAAAGTAAAAGAAGATCGTTCATTCACAATGCTTTGCAACGTGTACATACACTGCTTCAAAATGCATTTTGAAAAATTTCTTCATAAAAAATAAAAAGCAAGTGATCCTTTTGTAAAAGAACACTTGCTTTTTAACCGATATATTTCCAAAAAACCCCGTGCTTTGCAGGTATTTTTTCCACTTTTCTTTGAAGCATAAGCTTCTTAAGCTCTTTTTCAGCATCGGCCGTCTCCCAATCATAGACAACAGCCACTTCTTTAGTGGCCACGAATTGATAATGTTTCAAAAATACTTCGAGCGGGGGTGGAGATAAAGGCTCAGGCGTTTCCGGCAGCATCTCTTGGATAATTTGAACATAAATTTCATATGGATAAGTTCCAGTAACTTTAATTCCTTCATCTTCGATATTCTCATTAAAAAACACCAAAGTTGGAATTTCATCTACTTCCATTTCCGAGGTGATTTTTAAATCGCATTGAAAAGCTTTTACTGCCGGATCGGCATGCAAATCGTTTTTAAATTCTTCTACATCGAGATTCGCTTCTTCTGCACTTTGTACAAGAACATCCATCTTCGTCACATTTTGTTTTTCTAAAAACAATCGTTCTTGCACCTTTCTTAAAAATCGGCTTCCGGCTTTTCTGCCTTGCAATTCGGCTGCTTTAATGGCTACAGAAACGATATAAGGAGAGGAAATAGGATTTTCCAGCCAGAGAGTTCCGTCACAGGACATCCCCGTCCGGCTTGCTGTTCTTTCCCAATATTGGGCCATGTTTTCATGCCTTTTTTTGCCGATATTTAATGCTGTCAATTTTCCCGTTAATATGTGTCTAAGACGAAAATACTGTCCATATTCAATGTGCAGTTTCTTTAAAATCGGTTCCAACGCCCAGCATTGAGGACACAACGGATCAATAAAAAAGTAGATTTCCAGCGGTTTCTTTTCTTTGCTGCAGCAATTTTGGAAAAAAAATATTTGTTCCACTATACTTCACCTTGTTCTTCGGGTGTGTTGATCATATGATGGGCCGTCAGCGTCAGTCGCATTAAGAGAAATTCACGAAATTCCCCCGCCAGTCCCACTTTATCCATTGCCCTTTTCATGCAATTGAGCCAGGCTTCTGCACGTTTCGGTGTAACCGGAAAATTCATGTGCCGCGCTCTTAACATGGGGTGTCCATGTTCTTGAGAGTATAAAGGAGGCCCCCCTAAAAATTGGGTCAAAAATTGTTTTTGTTTTCTGGCTGTTTCGGTTAGGTCATCAGGGAAAATAGGGGATAAATCAGGGTCTTTAGCCACATTGGCATAAAAAGCGTCTACTAAATCGGAAAGTTTCTTTTCACCGATGACATCATAAGGCGTTACCGCATTTTCAACCATTATTCAGGCTCCTTCAATCCTTAGTGTTAGTATTTTAAGCTTATTGTATCAGTGATAGAAAGAGAACTCAAACAAATAGCTTTTAACGGTGGGTTCGGTGCCCTCATCAACGTTGGCGTTCAAAATGCACCTAAGTTTCGCCGCAACGTATTTGCACATAAAAGCACATACAAATTGCAAAAAGATAAACATTTTTCAAAAATAGTATATCACATTTAGTGGAAAAGCGGAAAAAAGACCGGCGATAGATTTCAGCTCCCAGCTTCTGAAATAAGGTCGAATAGATGCTCAATCTCTTTCATATCCTGTTCAAGAAGATGGAAACTGTCATGCCGGATTTATATTATATATTATGCATAAAATTGTTGAGCAATATTGCGTACATAATTTTCTGTTTCTTGAAACGGCGGGATGCCTCCGTATTTTTCTACGTTTCCGGGACCGGCGTTATAAGCGGCTAGAGCAAGCTCAATATTATTGTCAAAGCGATCGAGAAGCTGCCGCAAATATTTGGTTCCCCCAAAAATATTTTCTTCGGGATCCATTGGATTGCTGACTCCAAGCGACCTTGCCGTTGCGGGCATCAATTGCATCAATCCCATTGCGCCGGCAGGGCTGACGGCGTTTGGATTGAAATTAGACTCTTGCCTGATGACGGCTTGAATCAGTTTTTTCGGAACGTGGTACGTTTCAGCCGCTTTCGTTATGTATTCATCAAAATCCGTTTTTACAGAAGAATCGTTTGTAGAAGCGATCACATCTGCGCCGGGCTTAGTGATCAAAGGAGGAGCCGAATGATGGTTCTCATAATCTTCTATGATTTCCAAGCCTTCTTTTAACGCTTCCTGGAAAATGACGCCAAATGAATTCAGCGGTTCCTCTTGAAAAAGTGTTTGTGACGACATGGATTGAACGGGAGAAGAGGCGATATTGCCAAGAGCGTTCAATTGCGTGATAAGCCCCAACCAATTGTTATTGACCATAATCCTTCCTCCTTGCTTCGTTATTTCGACATCAGTGCGTTATAAAAACGTTTGATTTTATTTTCCGTTTTTCTGACCGGGATACCGTATTGCTGCAATAGTGATAAGAATTTTTCTTTTCCGACATCATAATTTTCTACTTCATATTCTAGCTCAAAATCTTGAGTATTTAAATACCAACTCTTGTCCAATACGAGAATGCCATCTTTGTAAGGAATTTCAGCACGGCAAGTAGTCAGAGTGCCGAAGCATTTTAATTCTGAAAGTGGAACAGAAGATTGAATCAATGCCGACTTCACTTCTCCATCGGGGATCATGCCGGAAGTCAGCATCATGGTCGCTTCTTCCGAATTTAAAGTTTGATTGGTTTCAAGAAGGCCTTTTTCGTAAGGCTGTTTTAATGTAAGTTCAAAATGGTTGTTAGTTTCGCGAATTCTCAAAGCCATTTTCTTTTCTTTTAATAAAAAAGAAGGTGTATCAAAATAATGGTTTTTATGCGAAAAAAAGTCATTTTGGCTGACGCGGAAACGGTCGGCCAAACGATGGAATTCCTCTTCGGTCAACAGATTTTTAAACTCAATTTCTAGCTGCTTAGGCATGAAACATTCCTCTTTTCCGTTAAAAAATGATAATATAATTATGTCTTGAATCATGAAAAACATCAATGATTGCATCAAAAGTCCTGGAAGGGAGACAAAAGATGAGAAAGAAAATTCACTTTACAAAGTCCGAATGGGATGGAAAAAATCTCATTCTGAAAACCGATCAAAAGGAGACTTTTCCTGCTTTGAAAGCAAGCGGACAAATGATCGTCGATTCCGATCAATTCGCTTTTATTTATTTGGCGGAAGATAAAGACGAATATATATATCTTTACATACACGAGCCTGTTTGGGCGGATTTACATAAAGCGCTGCAAACGGACGCAGCAGTGAAAGCCGATATTGAAGGAGAAATATTGGAATTAACTCAATTTTCTGATGAACTTTCCTATTTAATCCACAACATAGAAGGAAACAGCAATTATGGAGAAGAAATGGTGGCAAAAGTAGAATCTGTTTTTTTCGAAAAGTAACGGCCGGTTATATAGAATAGGGGAAAAGAATATTTTCCTCTTGTGAGGTGAAGAAAGTGAATCACTGGGATCAATTTTTAGCGCCTTATAAGCAAGCTGTAGATGAGCTGAAGGTGAAACTGAAAGGGCTGCGGTCACAATTTGAATTGATGAACATTCCTTCTCCTATTGAGTTTGTTACCGGGCGGGTGAAACCGATCGCCAGCATTTTGGATAAAGCCAATCAAAAAGGGATTCCGCTGGATCAATTGGAAACGCAAATGCAGGATATAGCTGGTTTGCGGATGATGTGCCAATTTGTGGACGATATTATGAAAGTGGTAGAACTTTTGCGGATGCGAAAAGATTTTACGATTGTAGAAGAAAAAGATTATATTTCAAATAAAAAACCAAGTGGCTACCGTTCTTATCATGTGATCATCGAATATCCCGTCCAAACGATTTATGGAGAGAAAAAGATTTTAGCCGAGATTCAAATTCGTACGTTGGCCATGAATTTCTGGGCTACGATCGAGCATTCTTTAAATTATAAATATAAAGGCCGTTTTCCGAAAGAAATCAAAATGAGGCTGCAGAGAGCGGCCGAAGCAGCCTTTCAATTGGATGAGGAAATGTCGCAAATTCGAGAAGAAATTCAAGAAGCCCAGGCTTTTTTCACAAAGAAGAAAGAAGCGAAAAAGGATCACAATGACAAAATATCGGATCAAAAAGGGGGGACAGAAAAATGAAATTTGCGATCACGTCCAAAGGAGATGCGAAGTCCAATGCGCTTATGCACAAAATCCGAACGTATTTGCAGGATTTTGATTTAACCTATGACGATAACCAGCCTGATATTGTCATTTCAGTAGGGGGAGACGGCACGCTGCTGTATGCTTTTCATCGCTACAGTTCAAGGCTTTCCAAAACGGCTTTTGTCGGAATACATACGGGACATTTGGGGTTTTATGCCGACTGGGTTCCCGAAGAAATCGAAAAACTGGTCATCGCGATCGCAAGAACCCCCTTTCAAGTGGTCGAATATCCCCTTCTTGAAATCATTATTCGCTACCAGCACGGAGGAAAAGAAACGAGATACTTGGCTTTGAATGAATCGACGGTGAAAAGCGTGGACGGTACTTTAGTGATGGATGTGGAAATCAGAGGATCCCATTTTGAACGCTTTCGGGGAGACGGACTCTGCGTATCGACCCCTTCGGGAAGCACAGCGTATAATAAAGCGCTGGGAGGAGCCATTATCCATCCTTCTATCAGGGCGATTCAAATTGCAGAAATGGCTTCCATTAATAATCGGGTATTCCGGACAGTCGGCTCTCCGCTTATTTTGCCTTCTCATCATACTTGTATGTTAAAGCCGGTTAATAAAATGGATTTTTTGATTACCATCGATCATTTAACGCTTCTACATAAGGATGTTAAATCGATTCAATATCGGGTAGCGAATGAAACGATCCGTTTTGCCCGTTTCCGCCCTTTTCCGTTTTGGAAGCGGGTGCGTGATTCTTTTATTTCCGAAGATTAACAACGGTGAGGAGCAATATGAAAACCTTTATGCCTTTCAAGCTTGAGTGGGTCATCCATGAAGATGCCGATGGTCTTCTCATTAGAGAATTTTTAGGAAAACAGCATATTTCCAAGCGAGCATTAACCGCAATCAAATTTTCGGGTGGAAAAATAATGGTTGATGGCAAGGAGCAAAATGTTCGCTATCGCTTGAAAAAAGGGGAGCAACTGATTGTCGTATTTCCCCCGGAAACGCCATCTGAAAGTTTGCAGGCAGATAACATTCCGCTTTCGATTGTGTATGAAGATCCATACTTACTCGTGATTTCCAAACCTGCAGGAATGAATACGATTCCTTCCCGGGAGCATCCATCGGGAAGCCTTGCAAACGCACTATTGGGGTATTATGAAAAGAAAGGGATTCAGGCGGCTCCCCATATTGTGACAAGGCTTGACCGCCATACGTCTGGTTTGGTGCTGGCGGTGAAAAGCCGCCATATTCATCATCTTTTCAGCGAAATGCAAAAAAGGCAGGGGGTGAAAAGAACGTATCAAGCCCTTGCGGAAGGGATTTTTTTAAACCAACAAGGAACGATCGAACAGCCCATTGGAAGAAAAGAGTCGAGCATTATTGAACGCACTGTAAGAGAAGATGGCCAGTATGCCTGTACACATTACAAAGTACTTAGGCAATACGACCAATTCGCCCACGTCCAGTTGACACTGGACACCGGGCGGACGCACCAAATTCGCGTCCATCTGTCTTTTATCGGCCATCCGCTGTTGGGGGATGATCTTTACGGCGGGAATACGAGCTTCATTTCAAGACAGGCGCTCCATTGCGCCAATCTTCAATTTCACCATCCTGTATTCCAAAAGGATATGGAGTTTAGTGAACCGTTGCCGTTGGATATGAAACAAATTCTTGCTTTCCATACTAAGATCGACCTCTAGTCTCAGTGGAATCTCAAGAGTTAATCCAGCGTTTCTCGAAATTTTTCGGGGACGAAGGGCATCGTCGAAGGAACGCTCACCGTTTCGAGTTCGGGCCAACGAAAAGCGGTGAGGGCTCCGCCAAATACAGCCCCTGTATCGATATTGGCAGTTCGGTTAAGAATTCGTGGTTCTTTTACAGGAGTGTGTCCGTAAACAATCCAGGCTTTTCCTCGATAATATTTGGCCCAGTCTCTGCGAACGGGAGTTCCGTCCGCATGTTTTTCACCGGTAATGTCGCCGTACAAGACGAAAGTTTTGACGCGTTGATTGTTTTTTCCAATATCTTGTTCACGAATGCCGGCATGAGCGACGATCAATTGGCTTTCGTCTAGAATTTGATAAAGAGGGGCATTTTCATAGAGTTCCATGAACATGCGCCGATAATGGGCGGCATTTTTTTCGTGGAGAGCCTTCAGTTCGGCTACAGTCGTTTCCAACCCATGGGAAATTTGAACACGATTTCCGAGAAAGTAGCGATAGAGCTTGTTGCAGTGGTTGCCTGGCGAATAATAACCAAGTTTTTGTTTCCAAAGCAGGTAGACTGTTTCTATCACTTTCAGAGACTGAGGCCCCCTGTCCGTCAAATCTCCAACAAATGAAAGCACCCTTCCCTTTGGATGGACAGGAATGTCTTTTTTCCAGTCGTATCCAAGTTTTTCGGTCAGCTCTACCAATTCTTGAAAGCACCCATGAATGTCTCCAATAATATCGATGTTCATTTTCAATTCCCCCAAGTCGTCGTGTTTCTTTTTATTCTTTCCTTTTTGTCCATTGAGAAGTACATATTTCGTCTTTTTTCATTATTCAAAATAAAACATAATACGTGGAAAAAGAAAGGAATTGAAAAAGCAATAAGGAAAACGGATAGAACGCAGTGTTTTTTGATTCACATGCAGAATCCGGAAGCCTTTTTATCAGGGCTTTTTTTCTGTATGGAAACATGCTAAACTTTTTATCAGGTTCTAATAACTTGTATTAGGAGGAAACGGAACATGGATCTTTTAAAAGGAAAAACGTTTGTGGTGATGGGGGTCGCGAATAAGCGGAGCATCGCATGGGGCATTGCTCGTTCCCTTCATCAAGCTGGGGCGCGTCTTATTTTTACATACGCAGGAGAACGTTTGGAAAAAAGCGTGAAGGAACTGGCAGAATCTTTAAACGAGGACTCGCTTGTTTTGCCGTGTGATGTCACCAATGACGAAGATATTAAAAAATGTTTCGCGGAAATAAAAAATCGCGTCGGGGTCATTCATGGTCTTGCGCATTGCATTGCCTTTGCCAATAAAGAGGATTTAAGCGGAGACTATGTGGACACTTCCAGAGATGGATATCTTCTCGCTCAAAATATCTCTTCTTATTCATTAACCGCCGTCGCCAGAGAAGCGAAAGAGTTGATGACAGACGGTGGAAGCATCGTCACAATGACGTATTTAGGCGGTGAACGAGTGGTAACCAACTATAATGTGATGGGTGTGGCTAAAGCAGCTTTGGAGGCAAGCGTGAGATATTTGGCTGCGGATTTAGGGAAATATGGAATCCGTGTCAATTCGATTTCGGCAGGACCTATTCGTACGCTATCGGCAAAAGGGATCAGCGACTTTAACTCGATCTTAAAAGTTATTGAAGAACGCTCGCCGCTTAGAAGAACTACTACACAAGAAGAAGTTGGCGACACGGCTGTATTTTTATTCAGCGACATGTCACGTGGAATCACCGGCGAAAATATACATGTGGATTCTGGTTTTCATATTACGGCGCTTTAATCGAGTCGATGGGCTGGCTTGGAAAGGATGCTCTTTTCAAGCCAGCTTTTTTATTTATCAACAAATGGGCGGTCGCAGCATACAATAAGAAAGGTTCGATCAGAATGGAGGGTTGAGAATGGAACAAAGCCAAAGAATCAAACAGTCGAGACCGCCATTATTGTATATCAGTCAGCCTAAATTTCCCCTGCCGAACACTCCGATGCAAAAGCAGTACACGATGGAAATACAGAGGAACGAGACTGTTGCAGAACCACCTATCTTGAACGCGGCAAAAGAACAGGACAATACCTTCGTTAAAGCGGACAAATTGGATGACCATAAAGACGATTCTAATCATCATAGCGGATGATGCCACACAGACATCAAACGAAAGTAATCAAATGAGGAATCGTCCAATGGAGCAGATAGCCTACTTAAAAATTTTCAGTCAGCATTCATTCATTGAAAATAGTAGAATCCTTTACCGGAGCACTCTATTAAAAAAGGATCGAAAGTATCAAGATAAATCGAAATAAAAACCTGTCTGTTTGGATCCCCTCAAGGTAGACAGAAAAAGAAAACAAATGATTCTGTTTACGATTGAGGAGGCTTTTTTATGGAGAAATAAGGAAAATCATATGAAGCGGCATGCAAGAAAAAATCTACTGGCTTATATCTTAAGAATGGGAGATTTGAGACGCAGCAAAAAATAAGGAATCAATCATGCGATGATTCGCCGCCGGGTGAATCTTTTTTATTTGAGAAATTAAAAGGTTTTGAAGATAAGTCTGAATAGGCAGAAACGGAGAATTCGTTAAAAGAACTCTAAAAACATAAAAAGAATAAGAAAAAGAAAAAGCATACATAGTAGTTTCGTTTTTATCTCCTATTCGTTTTTTGCTTTATAATAAAATGATAATATTATTTTATTTTGGAATAAAAGGATATTTTTGGATGGAGAGCAAAAATGAAGGGCCTTATGCTCGTGCTTCTCATCCTGATCGGAGGAGGTTTTCTAACGGACAAGTTTTACTTTCAAAAAGCTGCAGCACAAAAAACCATAATGGATCATATCGAGGAAAAAGGATATGCCGACCGGATAGGATCTAAAAAGATGGTTTATGACAGTAAAAAGGGACTTATTATATGGTTGTTTCCTACAAAGATGAAAAAGGTGTTCGTTACGAATATTTTTGCAATGGCGGTTTGATCCCTACTAAAGTTTTTTGTTGTGGCATATGATCATGATTCAATTGAAAAAGGCACGATAGGAAAAGGGAAATATTTAGAGGAATAACAGCTCCTCAGGCAATAAGCAAGCAGAAAATGGAGAGAAGGATAATGGATAAAAAGATGGATAAAAAGATAAAAGAAAGCAAACTTTTAAAGAAATACGACGAATATAACATAGGGATTGTGTGCGCGCTTATTCTTTTCATTGGCGGGCTTTTAAGAGTCAGTATCTCTATTCAACTATTTTTATTGTCGCTAGTGGCGCTGGTAGACTTAATGGTGGCGGTGATAACGAACAAAAAGAAAGAGATGATCATGGATATTTGTGCCACCGTCCTTTTATGGATTGGCGCTGTGTTTTTAAAATAAAAAGAAAGGGTGAATCATGAAGGAGAAAAGAAATCATGATTTACTGAAGTATGGTTAGAGATTATTTTTGGGTAATGGGATCATTTAGTTTGATACGACTTTTGAACGTAATGCGGCTTTTTGCCGAAGCGTTTATTTGAATATTCGAAAAATAATATTGCTATCAGTCTATCATTTCGACAATTAATGCAAATTTGAACCTAAACCTAACTATCTTTTTGTATCTGAAGAAAGCTGTTTGAATTTGAAAGAATGAATTCTTTCTCTTTAACCAAATGGTTTAATATAGGTGTGATATCTGTTATATTTAACTAATTGGTTAACCATAATAAAGATGATCATTTAAATGAAAGTTTTATGCATTAGCTGTTTCTGAAAGTAGGACAGCTACTAGCGAAACCGTTTGATCTGTTTTTGGCTTCTATTTCAAAACAAGTGAAGATTTTAGAGCGAGCGAATTAGTCCATAAGATTGTAAATGGAAAAACTCACACGTGTTGCTTAAATACCGCATCATTATTTCAAGCTACAGAACGGCTGCTTTTTTTGAGAAATTTTGGAGTAAACGTTTTGATCTTCTTGAGAGTGAGTTATAAAAAACCAATAAAAAAATATTAAATCACCCGTGGTGCCAGATAAAATGAGATCAGCATAAAAATAGCCCTGCACGAAGGATCTCCTTTAAAATGAGAGTGCTACCAAACATTCAATAAGAAGGCAGTGTCACATATCTAATAAATTAAAAACTCATTTTTATTGGCGCTGGATTGGAACAAAATCGTCTATAATATATAGTTATTGTTTCCAATAACTCAAGGGATTATTTTGGCAGTGTTGAAAAAGAGGTTGAAGAGCAGCATACTGTTGCCCTGGCAACCTCATTATTCAACGTTTAAAATGAGCAAAAGAAATTTTTCCTTCTGATTTTGAGCGGTAGATCCCCGAATCTGTCCCCAAAAATGAAGCGGAATTTTTGCATTTAGCAAGTCATTTATACACATAACGAAAGAAAATCCCGCTTGTGTTCCTCATTTAAGACACATATTTCTTAAATTTTTGAATGTCGATTCACAATCAGTTCGGTCTTCTTATTTTTATTTCCGTTTTTTGGAAAACAAACGTGAAAAAAAACCTTTTTGTTTCTCTTTTTCTGCCATGGCGGCTTCGATTCTAGCTTTCCTGATTTCTAAAGCTTGATTCAATGATTTCATGAGTTGTCGATCACGTTTCTCCAATGACTCTTTGATGAATATTTCTTGTTCTTGAAATCGTTCCGTTAATTGTCTATTGAGCTCATTGAGTTCTCGAAGCTCTTTTACTATATCTTCCATCATGTTGAGTTTATCCAATTGATTCATTAACTCATTGAATCGGTTATCATATTGTGTTATATCGCTTGATTCTTGTTGATTTGACTGGACTTGTTTAAGTGTTTCGCCTTCCGCTTCACTTTGTATTTTTTGTTTCTGATTGATTACGATCATTTTCGCCATACGTTCCACTGGCACAGCACTTTTTTTAGATAAACTCTTTACTTCTTTGAAAACAAACACATCGTTATCCGTATAGATCCTGGATCCATTCTCGGTTTTCCTGAATCTATAACCTGCTTTTTCCAATGCTTGTGCATATTTTCTTACCGTCGATTCCGCTATATCGACCATATTCGCTATATCTTTAGTACTGTATTCTTTCCCTACATTATCGCTATTCATGTCCCAATCCCCTCGGATACACATATTCAACACGGGTCATATCGTGTCCTTCAAAGTCATCACACAATCTCGTTTCAACCTTTATCCAACTCATTTGTAATCTATACAATTCATGTTTTAATTGTGTGTTTTTCTCGCCTAGAACGAAAACAGTTTTTTCTTTGTTCATAATAAAACTAAGTAGCTCATCCTCATTAATGAATTTAGCCATTGAGTTATCCATTATTTAATGAGCCAGGATCCAATCATGGATTTTGTCATGTAAGTGAACTGAATTCAAAACCATTTTTTATGATCAATTGGATTATTTGAACAACCACAGTGCACTCATTGTTAGTCGTGATGGGAGAACATGGCTTTTACAAGATGCGGATCTTATAGTTGTTAACCATTTCCATTATAAAATAACGGGTTTGGAAAAAAATAAGACTTAGTTAACAAGCAATGTTGAGGAGATGACGTTATGAACATCGTAAAAGGAATTATGGCCATATTTGTTCTTTTCCTTTGTCTTTCCGGATGCGGCGGCATGGGCAGCAATCACACAAAAGACAGTCAATTGGCGTTGATGAAAACGACGGATCCCGAACCGATAAAATTATCCGACTCTTCCTCTAAGAAAGTAGCTGTCATTAAAAAAGAAGTCAGCCGGATGAATGAAATTTATGATGTTTCTGTGGTGGAAGGGAAAAAGGATATACTGGTTGCTTATAAAGTAAGGCATTTGTCGAGATTTAAAATGAAAACCATCGAAAAGAATTTAAAAGAGAGACTTGAGAAACAATATCCACACGATCATTTCGTTGTCTCAAGCGACTATAAAATATTTTTGGAATCCGTTAGATTGAAGGAAGATTTAGATGCAGGAAAAATATCCAAAAAAGAAGCCAACAAGCGTTTTCGGAAAATAATAAAACTGTCAAAAGAACTTACATAAAGAAAGGAGTATTCAAATGCCGAAACAGCAAAAAACCATGGTTCAACAGGAATATGAAGAAATTGAAAAAAAATATGAAACGAAAAGACCAGTGTTAAAAAATTGCGTGCGGGCTTTTTTCGTAGGAGGGCTGATATGCGCCATCGGACAAGCGATCACGTATTTTTATATTTACTTCTTCGATTTTACAGAACAAACAGCGGGAAATCCGACCGTTGCTACCCTTGTATTCCTGTCGATGCTCCTGACGGGATTTGGGGTTTATGATAGAATCGGTCAATTTTCAGGCGCAGGAAGCGCGGTTCCGGTTACAGGATTTGGAAATTCAGTTATTTCTGCAGCCATTGAGCACCGAACTGAAGGATTCGTTCTAGGAGTAGGCGGCAATATGTTTAAATTGGCCGGATCGGTCATTGTGTTCGGTGTTTTTTCAGCCTTTGTGATCGCTTTAATTAAAACACTTTTGTTCAAATTCGGCGTTTTGTAATAAGGATGAAACATTCAAGTTCGATAGATCTGCCTATTTTTAGGCGCCTTTACACCGCAAAAATAAAGATGAACCATACGATTTCATTGTTCACAAATGCCGTAAGAGGCGTTGGCCGATGAAAGCGACATAACAAATTGAACAGAAAAGGAGTGATCCATATGATCGCCATGTACTTTTGGGCTTTTGTCGTCGGTGGAGCGATTTGTGTTCTCGGTCAGCTTCTTTTTGACGTTGCAAAATTATCGCCGGGTCATACGATGAGTTTATTGGTTGTTTTAGGTGCTATTGTGTCCGGATTTGGACTGTATGAACCGTTGATCGATTTTGCCGGTGCGGGTGCCACTACTCCGATTACCAGTTTTGGCAATTCACTTGTACAAGGAGCGATGCAAGAGGCAAGACGTCACGGCATTGTAGGGGTATTAACAGGAATGTTTGAAGTAACGAGTTCAGGAATTTCCGCTGCCGTCATTTTTGGATTTATCGGTGCACTGCTATTTAAACCAAAGGGATAATCAAAACTTTCGTGGCAAAAGCCTATACAAGAACGTACACCTCCACATATGTTATTAATGAAATCACAAAGTGAGGTGACGATCATGGGCTTCGGATTTGGAGGATACGGTGGCTACGGCGGCTTTGGTGGCTGCGGTTGTGGCGGCTACGGCGGCTATGGCTACGGTGGTTTTTTTGGCGGCTCTACGTTTGTGCTAATCGTCGTGCTTTTCATCTTATTAATCATAGTTGGCGCAAGTTTCTGCTAATTAATGGGTTCACCTATATGGAAAGGCAGAGGGCAACTGGCTCTCTGCTTTTTCAATTGTTGAGGAATTCAGGCTTTCTTTTGGTGCACGAAACGCTAAGGGTTGAATATGATAGCAGTAGCCAAAAGGAGGTCGGTAGAGAAAATGGATAATCAATTTTTTAAGAATATCGAAAAGAAAACAGGCGTCAATATGAAGGATGTCTTTGAATTGGCAAATTCTCTACAAAATGCTGATTTTCGAGATGAAAAAACCGTTCGCCATGTCATCCGCCGAGTTTCACAAATCGCGAACAAACCTGTTTCCAAAGAAATGGAGGATAAAATTGTTCGAACGATTATAAAAGATGGGAAAAAATTAGATTTCAATACAATTTCCCAAATGATGAACAAAAAGTCAGGGAAATAACTTGCTGACTGCCACTAAGTGATGAAAACATTGAAAAATAATTGAATTTTTGGAATGTTATATATAAACAGTGATCGAACATAGACGGGGGCAGCATCCCCCGTTTTATGGATTTGCGGCACCCACTATAGAAAAGGAAGTGAATGATTGTGGGCTATATCAATCCTAATCTTTCGTTTCATACTATCCAGTATCATGAACGGATTAGAAATCAAATGGCACGGCCTTATCAAATTCAAAGCATTCATCCTATAAAAATGAAATCCCCGTTTCAGAAGATGCTTGATAAAAAACTACCGTTGCCAAAAAAGAAAAAACATTCTAGTACCATGACAGAAAAAGAACAAGATATGAGAAAAAAGATCGATTTACGTTGGTAAAATGCCGGACATCCATGACGTTCATTGACATCATACATAAACGAGGCACCCGTTTAGAGGGCGCTGCACATAATGGGAGGTGGATACTATAGATAGTATTCACTTTTTGTGCGTTGAAATGAAGAAGGAAGCGATTGCAGTGCTCGGATAGGGTGTTTGACACAACTTATCAGGTCAGAATTCTTTCAGCATTGTCTTATGAGGGATTCCGGCATCCATAAACTCTTCGGAGACAACTTTATATCCAAGCTTTTCGTAAAAAGGGATGGCATGGACTTGGGCATTAAGCTTTAATGCCGGAACGTTTTGGCTTCTAGCGTATTCCTCGATGGCTTCCATAATCGCTTTTCCGACACCTGATCCGCGCGTTTCAGGAAGAACGCAAATCCGCTCTGCTTTTCCTTTGCCATCCACTATCCTGAACCTTCCGGCGCCTGCCGGATCTCCATGATGAAGAAGGAGAAAATGGACTGCTTCCTTTTCGTATTGGTCGATTTCCTCTTCTATTGGTACATGTTGTTCTTCCACAAATACTTTTTTTCTAATTTGAAAGACTTGTTCAAGCTCATGTTTTGTTTCGACGACTTTCACTTGCATGGGCTTATTCCTTTCCTAATAAGAATGTTTCATACACTGTCCACTGTCCGTTTTCCAGTTGATACAGTAAATGGAATCGGTCTACTGTTTCTGTATGATCAATGCCAAGCATCCTAAGCGATCCATAAACATCGGAATGCTCATCATTCGATAAATCTTGCGCGATCGTAATGTGAGGCACAAAAGCGTATTTCGTATCATCGTCAGGAAATTGTTCATGAATATCTTGATACAGTTTTTCTAATTCTTCCGTCGGTTTTACTTTAAAATATACGACGTTGTTAACCGGTTGGAAAGAGCTTACCTTGAAGACATGCAACGTTAGGGGCTTTGATTTTTTGGCAATCCCGCTTAGTTTTTGTGCGATTTCGCTAATTTTGGCTTCATCCGCTTCAAATGGATCTTTTAAAGTCAGATGCGGAGGGATTAACGAATAGTGGGAATCATATCTTTTTCGATAGGAATTGGCCAAATCTTGGAGTTTTTTCGACGGGAATATCACAATTCCATATTTCATATTTTCATCCTCCTCGCTATGCCTTCATTAGACATATGTAGTTTATTATAACAAATTTTCGAATGATTCAAAACTTATAGTTTGAAAATTCAAATGGCAAACATTTTCCGAAGAGCTCTTTTTAAATCAGGCTGCCAATATTTCCAAGAATGGTGCCCATCGAACTCATCATAAAATGGATTTAATCCCTTGCTTTCCATCAGCAAATGGAGCTCCCGATTCGGGCTTAAGAAATCCTTTACCTGTCCGTTTGTCATTTTCACCGCTGTTTCTTGTTGGCCGATGATATGATAAATATCCAAAAGATGCATTTGGTCGTTGTTCTCAACGGTTTTCAAAACTTTTTCGTCCACATATGGAGAATAAAGGATGATTTTTCCAAAAATATTCGGATACTGAAGCGCTGCCATTAAAGAAACCGTTGCCCCTAAAGAATCTCCGGCTAAACAGCGGCTCATGCCCATTTGGTAAGTGGGGTAAGCATCGTCGAGGAAAGGTACCAATTCATGGGCAAGGAAGCGGATGTAAGCCGCATTCTGTTCCCCATCCGGATGGTATTTCCTCCGACGATCCTGAACATTTCGATAAGGAATACCCGCGATAATAATGTTTTCAATTTCTTTTTTCCCAAGCAGCTCATCGGCTAAACGAGGAATTCTTCCTAATTGAAAATAATCTTTGCCATCTTGTGTGATTAGCAAAGAATATTTGGAAAGCGGCGAAAAAGAGGGGGGCAAATAGACAAGAACAGGGATTTCTTCGTTCAATTCTTTTGAAAAAATAGTATGTTCTGTAACCGTTCCGCGTTGTTGAGACATTTGTCAACCCTCCAGTAAATAAAGTCAAGCATTTTTTTCGGGGCATTCCTTTGGGTCCCGTATTTGTTTTGGTTCTCTGGAACAATGGCCACCGGATGAGGGAAGATGACGAAAACAACCCATTGGCTAAACGTTTGCCTATCTAGTTTACCATAAAAATGCAAAATTTTCTTATAAGTTTTATTCCTGCAGATGGGAAAAAAGAAAAGTTTCTTCTAGTTCGTTATATCGTCAACGAATTTTTGTCAGAAAAGGGGATGATCTGCTTCAGCCGGCTGACCGTCTTTTTGAACGTTTCATTTGTGGGAAACGGCCTGGTAACGCGGACAGTATGTGGTCGATGGAAAATCTTCGCAAGTCTTGGCGCATAAAGCAGTAGGCGAGAATGGAGTGTTCATTTAGGTTGAGGACAAGAATGGTTCGCTGAGAAAACTTTCCGTATTTGGATTCGTAAATGATCGTAATGGGGAACCGCTCCCGCATGCTTCTTCTGAAAAGGGATTCCATTTGGTCGCACCTCCTTGTGGAGAATTATATAGAACGTTTGTTCGATTGTCAATGAAGCTGAGGTTGTATTTTTTTCCAAAGATCTTTTAAAAAAGATTGCAATTCATAGAACTCCCATGATTCCTGGGCGGAAAATTATCACTCAGCAAACGGACGAGTTTTTGTCTTGTTCGAATAAACCTGTCAATTGGTCAGTAAAATGGAATGAAAGCGATTTAAAAAGAGGGGGATCAGGGGAATGGGCATTCAAACAGTAACAGGAGAGCTGGCTCCTGAACAGTTGGGAAAAACGTTGATGCATGAACATTTCTTTTTTGATTACGCGGGATTTCAAGGAGACCGGACGTTGGTGGGGAGATCAATAGAAACGCTGTTGGAAGAAGCGTCCCGTGCGGCAGCGATTATGAAAAAACACGGCGTGAAGACGGTAATTGACCCGACACCTAGTGATTGCGGACGTGATGCGACAATTTTGAAAGCGTTATCAGAAAGAACCGGCATTCACATTATTTGTGCATCAGGCTATTACTATGAAGGGGAAGGCGGTCCGGCGTATTTTAAATTCCGCCAAGCGCTTGGCACAGCCGAACAAGAAATTTACGACTTGCTGAAAACCGAAGTGACGGAAGGAATTGAAGGATCGGGTATAAAAGCAGGGGTGATCAAACTTGCCTCCAGCAAGGATCAAATCACACCTTATGAACGAATGTTCTTTGTAGCAGCGGCGCAAGTTCAAAAAGAAACCGGCGTCCCGATTGTCACCCATACACAAGAGGGCACAATGGGACCGGAGCAAGCCAAACTTCTAGTCGAAAACGGCGGCATTCCGGAAAAAATTATCATCGGACACATGTGTGGGAACAACGATATCGATTACCAACTTCGGACGCTGGATTATGGAGTCAACGTTGCCTTTGACCGCTTTGGACTGCAAAATTTGGTTGGAGCTCCAACGGATGACCGCCGGATTGGAACGTTTATGGGATTGATTGCGCTCGGATTTGAAGACCGTTTGTTCCTCTCGCACGACACAGTCAACGTTTGGCTGGGACGACCGCCGCAAATGCCTCCGGAAATGAAAGAAGCTCTGAAAAACTGGCAGCCCGGACATCTTTTCGAAAATATCCTTCCGAAAATGAAGCAAGGCGGATTAACCGATGAACAAATCGATAAAATTTTTGTACGAAATATTCAAAGAGTATTCTCCTAAATCATAAATATCACTTCTTAAAAAGAGGTTGTTGTCATTGGGCAATTTATTATATTCATCCTTTTCATAGAGAATGGCTCCTGTAATGGTGGTTTCATCCCCATTTAGCAGTTCGAATGGAGTCATTCTCTTTTATATGGAAATGGATAGGTCTTTCCTAATATAAACCCTGTTTCATCGGCGCACGATGAAAATGACAGAATCCAATTCTAGTATTTTTGAACTATTTTTGAAATTTATTGAATAGATAAAAATAAAAGGAGTTTTGATGATACAATGAACGTGTAAAGAAAATAAAGAGGGGGGAATCCTCATGAAAGGTGCAAGATGGCATAACGTTCGCGACATTCGAGTGGAGGAAGTGGAAGAACCGAAAGTAGAAAAAGGAAAAGTAAAAATCCAAGTGGAATGGGCAGGAATCTGCGGCAGTGATTTGCATGAATACGTTGCCGGTCCTATTTTTATTCCTGTCAAAGAACCTCATCCTATCAGTAAAGATGTAGCTCCTATCATTATGGGACACGAATTTTCGGGACGAGTAGTGGAAGTGGGCGAAGGAGTTACGAAAGTAAAAGTAGGAGATCCTGTCGTTGTAGAACCCATTCTTCGCTGTGGAAAATGTCCTGCATGTAAACAAGGAAAATACAATCTCTGCGAAAATTTAGGATTCCACGGTTTAGCCGGAGGAGGCGGTGGATTCTCTGAATATACTGTAGTAGATGAATACATGGTTCATAAAATGCCAGAAGGCCTTTCTTTCGAACAAGGGGCACTTGTGGAACCGGCAGCTGTAGCTTTACACGCCGTAAGATCGAGCAAAATTAAGGCCGGTGATAAAGCGGCTGTCTTTGGAACAGGTCCAATCGGGCTTCTTGTCATTGAAGCTTTAAAAGCAGCCGGTGCTTCCGAAATATATGCCGTAGAAGTTTCCGAAGAACGTCTTCAAAAAGCGTTGGAACTCGGCGCAACTGTTGTCATCAATCCGAAAAATGAAGATCCCGTCCAAAAGCTTCTCGAACTGACCGATGGAGGCGTCGATGTTTCCTTTGAAGTAACAGGAGTGCCGGCTGTTTTACAACAAGCCGTTGACAGTACGGCGTTCGAAGGAGAAACAGTGATCGTTAGTATTTGGGAAAAAGAAGCGAACCTTTTGCCCAATAACATCGTTTTAAAAGAAAGAAACGTAAAGGGAGTCATTGCATACCGCGATATCTTCCCGGCAGTCATGAATTTAATGAAACAAGGTTATTTCCCAGCTGAAAAGCTTGTAACGAAAAAAATTAAACTGGATCAAATTGTAGAAGAAGGATTTGAAAAACTCATCAAAGAAAAAGATCAAGTGAAAATTTTAGTCAAACCAGAATAAATTCTGAAACTTGCAGCAATATCCCCTTAGAAAGCAGTTATCTTGCGCTACCCTTTGATCAGACGTTTTCGTGAGAGGTGTCAGACCTCTGATGCTCCCAACATCGGAGGTCGCGCGCCTTTCTTTTTTTATATTTTATCATTCTACTTATTTTAATATGTTCTTGCAATCAGTAAAAATACGGGAAGAAGCTCCTCGAATCATTTGATTCACTGGATAGGAGCTGCAAAAATCCAATTAGTACGCATTTAAAGGTATGAAAATTCTATCATTTTAAAAAATTCCTCATAAGTTCAAGTGTCTACATCATGATAAACGCGCTAAATTTCGTTATAAACGTACAATCATTAATGTAATGGCCGGATTTTTTGTGACCGCATGCCTCTCGAAAAGACGTCTGGAAATTCTGTGAATTTTATGGGTTTCAGACGTGCGCACAGAAAAAACTTTGGGGGTCTGATACGAAAGCAACATTGTTAATTCAATGGAAATTATTATGGAACAATGTAAGTATAAGCAGAAGTTTTTTATATTTCGCTTTTAATCTTTTCGAGTACTTTCGCTAAATCTCGGTGAATCATCCGGCCGCTAAACCGCATCACTTTCCAGCCGTTTTTCCGCAAATAAGCGTTTTTACGTCGATCATGTGCTTTTTGTTCGGGTGTTGAATGATACGCTTTACCGTCGCATTCAATAGCGATTTTATACGTTGGCAGCGCAAGATCGATCCGGTATTTACCACATGGCACTTGCGTTTTTACATAATAGCCGTTTAGGGACAGCGCATCGTAAAGTCGCAATTCGATAGGACTTTCGCATTTTTGACGATCAAGATCGCCGATGACCGAATAATCTTTTTCGAGTTTTAAGGCGAGGATATAAAAGACAAGACCAACGCTTATAAGGCCGAAAAATACGATGTAATCTACCATGTTAATCACCTCAATGTATTAGTATGTCCATTTTTATCTTTCCGGGAACAGGCAATTTATACGCGGGTTCTTTTTAAAATCTTTGAAGGTTTTTCGAGAACTATATAGAAAACAAATTGGGAAGATAACTACTAATAAGGAGCATTCCTGTTAGAAGGTTTTCGGGGACTTGAACAAAAAGAGCCCTCTTGGTATGATGCGGGGTGTCAATCTGCTAGAATTGACCCCTAATTTGTTAACCAAGGAGGACTCCATATGGATTGTATAGAAAATCAAAAAATTAATCAAGTCACTGAAAAAACACTTGTCGTCGGTATCGACATTGCGAAGCGTACACATTTCGCTTGTTTTGTGGATGATCGTGGTCGTGTGCTTCAAAAATCATTCTCTGTATCCCAATCTCGGGATGGATTTGAGTCCTTCTATCAACGAATATTAAGGGCCATGAAGGATCATGACAAAACAGAAGTCTTAGTTGGAATAGAACCAACAGGTCATTATTGGCTCAATCTCGCTTATTTCTTGGAGGAGCGTGGGATACCCCTCGTTATAACAAATCCAATGCATGTCAAACGTTCTAAGGAATTAGATGACAATCTTCAAACGAAGAATGACCGTAAAGACGCATTAGTGATCGCAAGACTCTTAAAAGATGGACGCTTTAGCTATCCACGTATTTTAAAAGAAAAAGAAGCTGAACTCCGAGTAGGATCTACTTTTCGAGGGAAATTGACAGAGGAGCTAGGTTCGGTCAAAAACATGATGATCCGATGGTTGGATCGCTATTTTCCTGAGTTCACTCAAGTTTTTCCGTCATTCGGAAAAATGGCCTTGGCCGTACTCGAATGTACTCCATTCCCGAGTGATCTTCACCAGAAACAACCTGATGAGGTATTGGACATTTACCGAAAGGTAGAGGGGTTAAAATCTCCTCAAAGACCAAAAGCGACACAACTCATTCAAGTCGCGGCTCAATCAATTGGAGTAACAGAAGGACGTGAGATGGCCCGTTTTGAAATCGCCACACTCGTTCGTCGTTACCACCAGTTAGAACAAGAAATCGAAAGCATTACTCAGAAATTAGTTGAACTTGTCAAAACATCTGTAGAATATGAATGGCTTACAACAGTTCAAGGATTAGGGGATACGACCATTGTCGATCTTTTAGCTGAAATCGGAAGCTTTTCACACTATAAAGATCCACGCCAACTAATAAAACTCGCGGGATTAACATTACGTGAAAATTCCTCTGGTCAGCATCAAGGCCAAAAGCGTATTTCCAAACGGGGAAGAAGAAAGCTACGTTCCCTCCTTTTCCGAGTGATGATGCCGATGATTCGCCATAATGAAGCCTTTAAAAAGCTACATGATTATTACACAAACCGTAAGGTGAATCCGTTACGCAAGAAGCAATCCATTGTGGTTCTATGCGGAAAGCTATTAAAAGTGTTACATGGAATCTGTACCAAGCACAAAGTGTTCGACGCACAGCGAATGATGAAGGATATCCCTAGTCTCGCAGAGGCTATGTAAAGTTCTACATCTTCTTAACAGACCTAGACAACAGGATGACACGGAGAAGCTGGCATTATTTTTTCCCATTCGACCTCGAGTCCCTTAAGGAGCTTCGCTAGCCTCTGTCTTATGACTAGACCGAACGAAGGAATGTAGGCACACAGATGCCAAGAGACATGGGAGGGTACGTCATCATAAGTTACGCAGAGATCCATTGTGCATCCCATCATTCTCTAGCACTACTTACCATTATTACCCAGTAGTGGCCGCGTAGCGTACCCATAGGATGGAATAGTTTCACATAATATAAAAATATTGTTAGTATGCGTGTCGAAAATTATTTTTTTGACACCCCACCAACGGGTTAAACCGTTGATATATCAACATTTATAGAGGGAGGGAAGATATCATGTCGCAAGAATTTAACGTGACATTGAAAGAAGCAACACAATAAATTTTACAATAATTGGTATGTAAGAAAAATTTGGTAATTATGAGAAAATATATAGACCTTTATTAGATAAAGTAAACAAGGGTGAAATTCAGTCCATAAAAAGAGGATATAGAAAAAATTTCATTAATTTGTGAGAAAAATCGAATAGTATCACGAGTAATTTCGTTAATTGATCGTGGAATTCCGCATTTATCTAAATACTCGGTAAAACACGAATAGTTGTCGCGGTATTTTTTTAGAGTGTTAGGCGCTTGATCTTCCGCCTTTTTGATTGCAAAGAACGTTTCGGAAAGATCGTCTAGGTTGATCGCGGTTTTCCTCACGACATGTTCGTTCATTGTTTCGCATGAAAAAACACGCTCCTTTTCGAAGCGTGCAACATACCGGGTTAAGTAGGGTGAAACCTTTCGGACGAGTTTGCGCTTATGTCAACGTAAACAAAAAAGCGTCAAACCATTGAAAGTCACGGCTTGACGCTCGTTCAATGATTCCGACTGGTCTCGAACCAGCGACCTCCACCCTGTCAAGGTGGCGCTCTCCCAGCTGAGCTACGGAATCGACAATCAGTATCGTTTAACTGACATGTCTTATTTTATTGGATGCATAAAAAATAGTCAATACTTTTTATCCTATTTTTTTGCATTCGTATTTTTATATCTGTAAAATCAAAGGTTTTCCATTTTATGCATGAAAAGCACTTATTTAATGACAGGGTTTTGCTGTCTTATGTTCCCTTTACTCTTCTAATAATTTCTGAACGTTTTGCTCGAAATCAACCGGTTCTTCCCATGGTTCATATCTATCCACGACTTGACCGTTTTTGTTAATTAAATATTTGGTGAAATTCCATTTAATATCATCGCCGACCAGCCATTCAGGATAGTCATTTGCCAGTTTTATTTTTAATAGCTTTTCTGTCATATTCGATTCATCAAATCCTTGGAACGGCGCCTCTTGTTTTAAATAATGGAACAAAGGATGAGCGTCTTTTCCGTTTACATCGATTTTTGCAAACATCGGAAACGTGACGCCGTATTTTAATTGGCAAAAAGAAGCCGCTTGGTCGCTTGTTCCAGGCTCTTGTTGATCAAACTGGTTGCATGGAAATCCCAGTATCTCGAAACCTTGCTTTTGATATTTTTCATACAGCTTTTGCAATTCCTCAAATTGGTATGTAAAGCGGCATTTACTAGCCGTATTCACCACTAAGAGCACTTTTCCTTTAAATTCTTCTAAAGAAACTTTATCACCGTATGCATTCTCTACTTCAAATTGATAAATGGACATGGGGAACACCTCTTTCATCTATTATTATTTAATAATTATTATAATATAAAAATACAGATAGGCAAAAAAATTGCTCACAATGGCATGTTTGGAAATGCCTGCCCATAAATCAAAACATTTGAAAGAGAGTGCCTGCCTAAATGCCGCAAAATATCGGGTCGATTCGAGTTTTAGAGAAGGCAGGATTCCATAAAGAGGGGCTTTCCAAGCAGAACGTGAAGATTAACGGAAAGTGGGAAGATCATTTACAGAATAACTATGAGTTTCATAGAAAACAGAAGAATGATAAGGACTGTCAAAAAGGTTTGTATCCAAGACCGTAAGCGATACGAATGGAATGGTGATCTTTATAATTCTAAGGATAAGAGATAGTAAATTTTCAATCGAACTGTTTCAGTGATACCAATGGAGTGAATGACCTCCAGAACTTGCATCAGAGGAAATGGAAGTAAGCGGAGTGTCTACTCTAAAAAGAATAAACCTTTTCCTAATTCCTCCGATATAAATAGTGTTTAATAAAAAATTTTTTCGAGGAGTTATGATCATGTTAACAAAGATAAAAAAGGTTAAACTAGAACCGGAATATAAAAATCCTGTTTATAAAGTAAAGCTGGAGAGCCCAAAAGGCAAAGAACTGTATATTAAATTTGACTTTACTTATTCGATGAATCGTTACATGCCTTTAGAAGTTCATTATGACGGAGAAGATAAAGGAGCCAAACTTGCTTGGTATACGAACGAAGTAGAAAAAATGAATGTTGAAGATTTCCTGGGGGCAATCGCAAAGAAAATTAATAAAAAATATAATTTTGAGTTAAAGAATTCATTATAATGGTAAGCTCCCTTACAGAAACATGCAAAATGAAAAGGTATAATAGTAAAAAACTTATCTATTACCACTCTGCATGGAAGAGAATCTGTAGATGATCGTTTACATATATATTTGAATTGTATATCACACCAAATAGGGTGTGTTTTTTTATCTGCTGATACAGGAAGATCGAGATATTTGTTGACGATTTTTCCTGCAATAATGGAGTCTGTTTTTTGGTTTTTATTTGGTTTTCTTTTGGTGTGAAGCCAGTCTGCCAATAAGAATAATTTTTTTCCACGTTCAAAAAACTCCCCATTCTCAAAGCACCTCGATAAAGCATAGATCATTGGCTTATGGCGTGAAATAATCAAGTCTGTTTATTCATAAAGTAGTATTTTATTAACTAACCTTACCTCCAGGTTTCTCATCGCGTTCCTCCATCAGGATTTTTTTCCTTTCCGAAGCTTTGCAGACGTGACAAAAGGGAATTAAACACAAAAAATAATACCGGCTGGCCGATATCTGTATGAAGCTGAAATCTAAATGGCTTGCGGCATTTGGAATGAAGACATGAATCTTGTCATCAACACCAAGATCTTTCAGACAGTCACAACAACACAAGCACTAACCCATTCATAAACATAAACTAAATAAAAAATTCATTCTACTGCGGTTGATTTCAACCGTTCTTTCACAAAAGATCTGTTTGTTTATTCTCAGCGAGAGATGGAATCTCAAAAGACCAAGTACTTGATAATTTGGGACTGCTTAAGCGAGTTTGCTGTTGCAGAAGAGGATGAATTCAAAAAAGAAGTTTTAGCTAAGTAAAATTCGGACTTATTTAGAAAGAAGCCGAACAGCGGAATGTCCATTTCAGCATTGGTAAAATTGGTCGCAGATCGATCAGTCAAAAAGAACTTCAGTATGATCACATCACCATAAGATTGGGATTGCAGCATCAGAAGTCCGATTGAATCTGTCGGAAAAAAGTTTCTGCAAAACGATTGAAGCATGCAAATATGAAACGTCCATTTGGAATTTATACATCTAGAATGATAAAAGAAACCGGGAAGCTGGTTCAGAACGTGGATGATGGTATGATACTCCATTTGCTCGCGGTGGCCAGAATTTTATTGAATGAGCGGGGAGGATAACGAATTATGGTGCGAGTAGGGGATTGGGTGAAGGTGTGTTTAAAGGATTATGACGTGATTGGGTTTGTCATTGCGACTTACGGTTATTCAGCCGTTATTCAGAAAACGATTTATGTTCGAGACGGGATCATCATGATCACTCGGGAGGATCCGGTGAAATATTCACTAGGTTTATTAAAACCGATCCCTGAAACGATTCATCCAGATGATTTACCCGTGTTGATTGATATGGCATTAGATCATTATGATCGAGAATGGTTCGAGGAACTAACAAGGAAAAAGAATGTGCATAAGAAACGATAAGAACGGCGCCGCGAGTACTAGGATGAAGAAAAAATTGTCCAGCGATAGAGATGATGAAGGTGGAATATGGCAATGATTTCAAGAAAGTCATTGATTAGACAAAACAAATATGGCAAACATATGAGAAGGTGAACATTGGTTTGCAAGAGTCGAAGAATGATTAGGGGTTCCATTATGAATATTGAAAGTAACAAAAAAGGGCAAGACGGTTTTTTGAAGAAAAGAGTGGAGATAAGCAATTGAATGACAAATGTTTCATCATAAAGTTAAAAAGATCCCCATTTCATTCCGCAGGAAAATGAAAGCTGGGTATTAGTTGAAATGATTGTAAGCGCATTGTCAGATCTTCTTTTCCTAAATTTCACTTTGGACGATTGACTTTATTGCAGACATCAAGGTTCACCCTTTAGATTTTAAAATGAAGAGAAAGCGTCTTGAAATCTTCGTACAGGTTCAACCTAGTTACATACATCCAGAAGTGATAAAAAAGTTGGTCCAAACGGATCCATATAATTCTAATCAAAAACCTACTAGAAAAAGTCTCTAGTAGGTTTTTAGGTAAATTAAGCTATCATTATTTTAGACATGAAGAGGTAAGCAGCATAAATGAATACGGAAAGCAAAACGGCATAAGACGGCTTCATCCAATAAGTCAAGAGAAAAACACAAAATACAAAAAGGGCTAAACCGAGCGCACCGAAAATACCACTTTTTTGAGCTGTATGAAACTCCTTTGAACTCATGAATTTCATTTGCAGCGTCATGTTGGCCAATGTCATGAGTGGAAGTACAGTGATCAAACCAGATATAAACAAATTTTTGGATTTGCTGAAATAAGTCGCAAATGCAAGGATGCAGCCGCCTAAGATAAACTTTGAAACATATTCCAACATTGTATGGCACTCCTAAAAAATTGCGTTTTAAGTAATTATGACATAAAAAAATTGGAAGTAAACTCTTGAAAATGATCATTTGTTTATTTTATGAATATATCATAACCAATGGTGTTTCTTAGAAATACTAAAAAATACGTTTAACTGATGAGATAAACTTCCGCTGGAATGAGTAGGCTATTTTTAAAAAAGCACGTGCAAAGATATGTCGTTTTTGTATAGTGTATGTGCTGGAAGGCAGCAGAGTGATGAAAACTTAGGAAAGAGAATTACAAGATCCTGGCACTTATGATGAATATTGAAATAGAATGGGAGATTTAAGTATGGATTCGATTCGAGTGACTAAATACAATCCTCAGTACAGAGATACGAACGATGTGTACACTAGAGAAGAGTGGACTAGTTTTTCAGATATTAATAAAGTGTTTCAAGGTAAGTTATTTTCCTTAAATGAATATTTACTTGTAGAGGAGAAATATATAAAAGCTGTAAAAACAATTTTAAAAGAAAAGAATATCAAGAACTTAAAAATTCGTGATCTAGAGATATATTCTGAAGATCTAAACCTGAATCTAAAAGAGGGAGATAGTATAGGGTCCTTAAATTTAAACGAAGTAATGAAAATGATTCTTAGGGAAAACATTTGGTGTAAATTAGTTTCGGATGATTATTTTGAAATACATTTTGGCTACGATTATTATATGTATTTTGTGAGTAATGAAATTTCCAATCGTGTCATTGAGAGTGTGGAAGAAATTGAAGGATTATTTGTAGAAAAAAGAAAATCACCTTATATCCGATGAATGATTTTTGTTGGGGTACAAATTTTTTCCAGTCGTTAAGCACTGTCTTTGCAAAAGCATTTTTTTAAAAGCGCAATAGTGATCTTCTTCAAAGTTTTATCGGCTTTATCATTTAAGTGAATTTTTCATATCGAAAACAAAAAGATTTGGAATGGTTTCAGTTCGTCCATCCGACAAATTGACGGAATATAGCGACTTTTTTTCTTTTTGATATTGACACTTAGTAGGGACGGTGATAATATACAATAAATCAAACTAAACAGGTATGATTTATAAGTTTAATAAAATTAATGCTATTATTTAGAAAAATAAGGGGGAGTTTAAATGGGGAAAATCGCGATTATTAACGGGAATCCTTCGCTGACATCGAGACTGAACGGAATCATTCAATATGTTGAACGAAAGTTGCTGCGAGAAGGGGTTGATATTGAACATATACAAGTTGCGGAATTGCCGGCGGACGATTTGATCAAAGCCAATTTTGACAGCGACGCTATACGGAAAGCGAATCTAAAAGTAGAGGAAGCGAAGGTGATCATCATCGCGAGTCCGGTATATAAAGCGTCGTATACGGGAGTATTAAAGACCTACCTCGATTTACTTCCGCAAAAAGCTTTATCTGGAAAAATCATTCTGCCACTGTTTATCAGCGGCTCAATCGCTCATCTTTTGTCCATCGATTATGCGCTGAAGCCGGTACTATCCACTTTGGGCGCAAGGCACATTATCGGTGGAGTGTATGCAGTGGATACTTGGATAACCCGAAACGGAAACAACGGCTATCATCTATCGGAAGAATTGATTCGCAGATTAGATGAAGCAGTCGCAGAATTGCTAGAAGAAATAGAATTAAGAAGCGGATTGCCGGAAAAGGTCAAGTAAACCGTCAAAGGCTAACGAAGCAAGAAAGCAGCTAGTTTTATACAAAAATATTTCTGAATATTAAAAATAAACTTATTCATTTTCTAGAAGAGATCTAACTCTATCGCGATCCATTTTTAAACAGGGGTGAAGAAAATGTCTTTGAAGTTTGCTTATTGGGTTCCGAATGTTAGCGGCGGATTGGTGATTTCCAAAATTCCTCAAAAAACAGGCTGGTCCTTTGAGGATAATGCCAGATACGCTCAAATAGCTGAAGAAGCAGGATTTGAATATGCGTTGCTTCAAACGAGATTTCTGGCAAGCTATGGTGCGGAAAATCAATTGGAGGCTATCACGTTGGCATCCGCTTTAGCGGCGGTAACGAAGAAGATAAAATTGATTTCGGCGGTGCTTCCCGGCTTATGGCATCCGGGGACGGTAGCCAAAATGATTTCCACCATTGATCAAATCAGCCATGGACGTGCTGCGATTAATATTGTGAGCGGGTGGTTTAAAGGAGAATTTAACGCATATGGCGAACCATGGCTAGACCATGACGAAAGATATCGGAGATCCGAGGAGTTTATCAATGTGCTTCGAAAATTGTGGACGGAGGAGGAAACCCATTTTCGCGGTGATTTTTACCGAATAAACGGCGCTCCTTTAAAGCCGAAGCCTTTGAGAGTTCCGGAGATTTTCCAAGGAGGAAATTCTTTCGCCGCACGAAAGATGGCATCCAGAGTATCTGACTGGTATTTCATGAACGGAAATACCATCGAAGGCATTAAAGCACAAATTGATGAGGTGAATTCGCTCTCGGCTGCAAATAACCGTAAGCTGAAATTCGGCGTCAACGCATTTGTGATTGTGAGAGATACAGAAGAGGAAGCTAAACAGGTGCTTCGTGACATTATTGCTTATGCGGATGGCGAAGCTGTGGAAGGATTCCGCAGCCAAGTACGCTTTGCCGGCAAAGCTTCTCCGGAAAGAGAAGGAATGTGGGCAAATTCGGATTTCAACGATTTGGTTCAATACAACGACGGTTTTAAAACCGGATTGATCGGTACGGCGGAACAGGTGGCGGATCGTATAATCGAACTCAAAAAAATCGGAGTCGACCTTATCTTAACCGGATTCCTTCATTATGACGAAGAAATCCGATTATTCGGGGAAAAAGTGATTCCATTGGTTCGAGAAAAGGAAGCCATCTTAAACGTGGATGCTGTATAAAAATGGACTTTTTATGAAAAGTGTGATGTTGAACGTAGCAAGGAATGGTTATGTACAACTAAATGTAGAAAGAAGACTTGCGAGAAGAATCCCCCTCTATTGTTGAAAAAGATATTCGACCAATTACCAAAATCATTGATTAAAACAATGTGTTTCCAAATCTTTAAATGCTCGCTAAAACGGGATGGATGCGGCTGGGATTGCATTTGTAAGTGCTCCATTATACAAAGAAAGGGGCATTTCTGCGGTATTTTCTAAATCCTTGATAAACAGCAGCGGGATGATGGAATATTTAGACGGACAAATCTACATCACTATAATTATGAATATTCGTAAAATTGGTTGTTGATATAGGGAGGAATGAGGATTGGGGGTAGGGTCAATAGGTTTCCATTTAATGGTCAAAGAGGTCAGCAAGCGATTTAATAATGTCCAAGTATTGAATCATTTAAATTTGGAAATCGAACCTGGGGAATTTGTTGCTATTATTGGGCGCAGCGGCTGCGGCAAAAGCACTCTGCTGCGGCTTCTTGCTGGACTCGATGTTCCGACAGAAGGGGAAGTGCTTCTTGACAATAAAAGAGTCAAAGGAGTTCATCCCGATACGCGAATACTTTTTCAAGATGCTAGATTGCTTCCTTGGAAAAGAGTGATAGCAAATGTACAAATCGGTGCAAGAAACGGAGACAAAGACAGAGCAGAGGAAGCACTACAGCTCGTAGGGTTGGAACATAAAGCGAAAGAATGGCCCGGCATATTATCCGGCGGACAGCGCCAGCGTGTCGCTCTTGCGAGGGCGTTGGCGGGTAATCCGCGCCTCCTGTTATTGGATGAACCACTTAGCGCATTAGATGCTCTGACACGTATCGAAATGCAAGAATTGATTGAACGAATTTGGCATCAGCAACGATTTTCTGCCGTTTTGGTCACACACGACGTCAGCGAGGCCGTCGCTTTGGCAGATCGTATCGTCTTGATCGAAAATGGGGCTATCTCTCTTGATATACCGGTAGATTTACCCCGTCCGAGAGAAAGAAATACTGGCTTTGCCTATTATGAAAAGCTCATTCTGGATCGTCTTATGGGAAAAGTGACTAAAGAGACTTTAGAATCTGCGTTTATGTTCTCTTCCAAATAATAGTTTATAAATGTTGAATATTTTTTATTCTAATTCAATCCATTGAAAGAGGGATCTTTCGGATGATCTCAAAAACGTATAAAATGGCCGTTATGATTTTCGTTATGACGCTGGTATGGATTCTTGATGGCTGTAGTCACTCCGTTTCCCAAGAATCCGAAGTGAAAACTGTCAAACTGGATTATGCTTACTACAATCCGGTGAGTCTAGTTCTGAAAGAAAAGAAATGGTTGGAAGATGATTTACGGAAGGATGGAATCGGAGTTGAATGGATTTTTAGCGCCGGTAGTAATAAATCGCTGGAGCTTTTAAATAGCAGGAGCATTGACTTTGGATCAACATCTGGAGCTTCGGCTTTACTCGGAAGGGCAAATGGAAACCCAATCAAATCGATTTATGTTTTTTCTAAGCCAGAGTGGACAGCTTTAGTTGTTCGTGCCGATTCTCCTATAAAAAAAGTAAAAGATTTGAAAGGTAAAAAGATAGCTGTTACGCGAGGAACGGACCCTTACATATTTTTGCTGCGGGCATTGGGTACTGCGGGATTGAGCGAAAAAGATGTAGAAATCGTGCAACTGCAACACCCCGATGGTAAAACGGCCTTAGAAAAAGGGGATGTAGACGCATGGGCAGGACTCGATCCGTATATGGCGCAAACAGAGATAGAGAAACACTCAAAATTGTTTTTCCGCCACCCGGATTGGAATACGTACGGATTTCTTAATGTAAGGGAAGAGTTTGCAAAAGACCATCCCGAGATTGTGAAAAAAGTGCTTAAAGCTTATGAAAAGGCTAGAAAATGGGCATTAGAAAATCCGGACGAGTTTGAGAAATTAGTGGCAGCAGAAAGTAAACAAAACGATAAAGTCGCCGCAAAAGTGATCCACCGGACAGATTTGACCAATCCGGTCATTGGGGAGGTTCACAAACGGACCATTGAAGCGTCGGGAGAAGTGTTATTGAAAAGCGGTGCAATGGAAAAATCCGTCGATATTAAGAAAACGGCCGACAACTTAATTGATCCGGAGTATATCGAAAACATCAACAAGAAGTAAAGGAGGCAAGCGGTTGCGTCAATGGAAGAAACATTTCTTTATCACAGGTATGGGGCTGATCATTCCAATATTCATCATCATCTTGTGGCAAACCCTTTCTATTAACGGTTTGATTCCCCCTAATATTATGCCTTCTCCCTTGAAGATTGTTTCCACCATCGTAGATTTGTTTCGGGGAGGAGAGCTCATGGAACACGTCGGAATTACACTATATCGGGTAAGCGTGGGATTTTTGCTTGGAACGGCTGTTGCTTTATTGTTTGGGGTATTGAACGGATATTTTCGTACGTTTCGGTATTTGTTGGATCCGCTTATCCAAGCCTTGCGAAATATCCCTTCCTTGGCTTGGGTACCGTTATTTCTTTTATGGATGGGCATAAGCGAGACTTCCAAAATATCCTTGATTGCTTTAGGTGTTTTTTTCCCGGTTTATCTTAATTTAGTGTCTGGTATTCAAGGAGTGGACCGACGTTTACTGGAAGTAGGATTAGTGCACGGTTATCATGGCTGGAGATTGATTCGTCATTTTTTTCTGCCTGCGGCTCTGCCTTCGTTCATTGTAGGACTGAGAAGCGGGCTTGGATTGGGATGGATGTTTGTTGTAGCGGCGGAGATCATGGGGGCAAGCAAGGGATTAGGCTTTCTTATGATGGATGGTCAAACGACAGGGCGACCAGCTATTATCGTGGCCAGCATTTTATTGTTTGCTTTGTTTGGGAAATGCACCGATTATTTCTTGGAGCTGGTAGGACGTCGAATTCTTGCTTGGCAAGACATCTACCAATCTTTGGAAAGGGGAAACGTTTAATGAATAAGAATAGCATGATAAACAAGACACGTGGCAAAAAGTATTTGGACAGTTTGAAAGATGGAAGGAACGTGTGGCTGAATGGGAGCATCGTGGAGGATGTCACTACGCACCCCGCCTTTACGGGAACGCTGTCTACCATCGAGCGGTTGTTCAATATGCTCGATCATCCGGAAGAGAAGCAATTGGTCGGCTTTCAACCGCCTGGTTCAGACACATATGTCCATAGTTCATTTCTTGTACCTCGAAATCAAGACGATTTGCGGAAGAGAAGCATCGCTTTTAAATATTGGGCGGATGAAACGCATGGAGTGATGAGCCGTCTTTCGGAATACGCCCGCTCACTCGTAACCGGGTGGTATGCTGCCAGAGAGCAGCTGGCCCAGTTGGATCCGCGGTTTGCTTATAAGATTGCGGATTATTACGAGAAGGCACGGGACAATGATTTGTTTGTAGCCAATGCATTGCTCGATCCACAGGTAGACCGTTCCAAAGGATTGGAAGATTTCGATGCGGCCGATCGCATTCTGCATATCGTTAAAGAAACGGAGGACGGTTTGATCTTAAGGGGTGCCAAAATGATAGCTACCGCCGCTCCTTATGCACACGATTTTCTTATATTCCCTTTTCATAAAATCAAAGAGGAATATGCGAAACATGCACATGCCTTGATCGTTCCCGCCAATTCGCCGAGACTGCATATCGTATGCCGGGAACCGTTCATTTCTGATCGTGAACAAGATCATCTTTTGAGCGCTTCTTTCGACGAAATGGATGCTGTATTATTTTTTGACGACGTTCTAGTTCCTTGGGAAAGAGTGCTCATTCACGGGAATGCGGAAGCAGTATGGAAGTTTCGGATGAATCGGACCGCTAATTCTCTCGCTTTTCATCAAACGGTCGTGAGGCTGTTAAGCAAACTTGAGTTTGTGACCGGTGTCGCCATCGCCATTGCATAAGCGATTGGGGTTTCCGGATATTTGCATATTCAAGAAAAATTGGGGGAACTCATTACCCAAGTCGAAACGATTCATTCGCTGTTGGTTGCCTCGGAGGCGCAAGCTAAAAGGGACGAGACCGGCACGTTTATTCCTGCTCTTAAACCAATTGATACAGCGCGCATTCTAGGATCTCAATATTATCCGCGTGCGATCGAAATTTTACAGCAAATCGGTGCGGGGGGCTTCGTTCAAGTTCCGTCTACATTGGAAGAAATAAACGGGCCCATTTCAGAATTAATGCATAAATATTTTGCCGGAGCAACCGTGGGAGCCGAAGAAAAAGTCAAACTGTTTAAGCTGGCTTGGGACTTGTTTGGGAGCCAATTGGGTTCCAGACACGAATTATACGAAAGATATTATGCAGGAGATCCTGTAAGAGCCTTGGCCAATATATATACGAATGCGGAAAAACAGCAATATACAAAGCCGGTTTGGGAGTTTTTGCAAAGTAAGTCTCACGTCAAAAATGGATCACGATCATGAGAACGGGCTGATGCACTAAAAGCTCTCTGAAGGAAGTTTCGCTTTATCCCGCACATAAGGGAGAGTAAGCTCCCCCGCAGGATGGAGAGAATCAAGAAAAGTCTGAGAGGAGCGACTCTCCCTAGGCGTTTTCCTTTTTTATGAACATAAGTACAAGTACTGTAGTTGTTAAAAAAGAAAAGCCCCTAGTAAGGGCAATTTCGTGAAATGAACATTCATTACAGACCAGCATTTTCTGATATGTGATGTCATTTCCAATAATGAAAGCTTTTTTCTAATTGATTTTTGCATCACCAATGTCTAATGGCTATTATATAGCAAAAAAATGTAAATTCCTCTTATGCTTTTGTATCGATTTTATTTATTAAAGTTTCATCCTTGTCGACAAGGCCTAATTGAAATGCCTTGGATATAATATCTTTTACTTTTAATGTAAATTCAGGGTCTTTACTATAATTCATTTGTATTTGAAGCGCATCTTTATGAAATTTAGACATTTCTCCGGCGTTTTCCTTGTTTACAACTTTATTTTCATTCAAAAGTTCGTTAAATTGCTCAAAAGAAATATCCTTCGATTTTCCACCGACAAATTCAGTTCCATCCTTTATGCTTTTTTGAAATTCAGCAAATAATGTCAATCGAGTATAGGCAGCAAAATTTGGGTCATTTGGTTTGATTTGCATTTTTTTACCCCCTATTTATTAACTGTAATGAATAGATTATCATAAATTGTATTATTAGGTGGATAATAATTATTTGCTGATACAGTAAAGGTACCCGATGAAACTGCCGAAAGTGGGATACCTATATATTTTATGGTCCCTATAACGATATTGTTTGAATCCGTTACATAATCATCTGGTAATGCCTGGAATGTACTAGATGTGATATTATTACCGTTGTTATATATTCTTAATGTACCAGCTTGAATGGTTCCTTCAACATAGACTGCAATATATCCATTTTCGCCACTCATCGGTATACTCGCAGACTGTTGGTTAAAACCAATTTTTTCCCAATTTCCATTTTCTCCGTCTGATGTTACCCCAATAAATTGAATGTTTGTTAACGCTGGGGCTGGAGCTGCATGTGCTGTTCCACTAAACATAAATGGAATAGCTAGTAAACTTACTAAGAATACGGATAGTACCTTTTTCATAAATATTTCCTCCCCTTTATAGTTTTTCCAACAACCAACTATAATTATTTTATACGAAAAATTTAAAAAATTGAACCTTTTGTACTAAAAAAAGGGAAAAAGTACTATATTTATGTTTTGTTAATTCTTTGAAAAGTTAATCTCTAATAATTCCAATAAAAGCTCATGAAGGGCCGCATCCATATGTTTAATAGAGTTGTAGTTTGCAAAGTTTTGGATAACAGTTTTTGATTCTAACACCATACTGGCAGGAAAAAGTCTTTTATATTCATTTCATCCGGATATGAATGGAACTACGTTGTTAGTCCGTTCTGCCCACTATCCGCTTTCCTGAATGCCATATCTTTTTTGATCCATGATTTTATTTACGGATCCATAAAAATTGGGCTCAATTTGTCAATCCACTAACAAAACCAATCCATTTTCAAGTTCCTCTTTCATCAGAAATTTTTTTATCATTTATACAATCTTTCCCTTTTCTGAAAACAACAACAGGTTAAAAAATAACACGATGAACGCGGCTAGGTGGGGGTTCCTAAGGTCTTAAGGCAAGTATAAAAAGCAGACAGTCACAACGACACAAACATCAAACATTTCATAAACATAAACTAAATAAATCAAAAAGAATTCTACTGCTTCAGATTTAAATGTCTTTACTCAGCTGGTGAAATGGGACAATTCAAACGGTTTTTTTGCTGAAGAGGAGGTTGGAATCGAAAATTCCGGGTTTGTTGCGTATTTAAGAAACAAAATCACTATTTTGAAATTAGAAAAGCTCCTTTGTCCAAAACGTGATTCGGGACTGGAACGTTTTGTCGTTTTTGATGTTTTCTTTATGGACGAGCTTAAAGCCAAAATAATGACGAAACCATAAAACGGCTACTTTTAGTGAGAATTTATTTAGCTGTACTTGTAAAGAGACTACATCTGCAAAATGAAATGGTGGTTTGTAAGTTCGAATATCAATGTGTGTTGTCGTGATGAGTATTTTTTTGAAAAGCGAGAGTAAATGTAAGTAGTTACATTTATTGTTGGCGATGGGTGTTACGGAAGAGCGTATCGGAGTGATTTAGGATCTGGATTATTTAGAAGTGAGGCATTGCTTTAGATGGTGAGAATGAAAACTGAATGAGGGGAAGAGAATGGATCATGGTACGAGTAGGAGATTGGGTGAAGGTGCGTTTATCTGAATATGATGTGATCGGTTATGTAGTGTGGATTTTTGATTATTCAGTGGAAATTCAAAAAACGATTTGTGTCCGAAATGGTGAAATAGAGCCAATCGAAAAGCGACTGGGAACCTATTCGCTATATGAAATAAACCTTATTCCGGATATGATTCACCCTGAAGATTTAAAAGAATTGATTGATATGGCATTAGATCAACATGACCGGCAATGGTTCGAGGAACTAATGAAGAAGAAAAACAGGACTCTAACAAAACTGTACAAGCAGACGAGACCATGAATAGGATGAAAGAAATGACTCCTTCCTTAAAAGTTAATTTTTAAAAAAAGCGAAATTGCTTAAAAAAGCGCCCTTATTCTTCCATTGAGTAAGGGCTTTTTGTCCATTGTGAGGCGCGTCTACATTTAATGTAATGTATGGATAAATAGATTCTCCTAATGATCTTTGTACAAGGCAAAGAGTTTATATAGAAAAGGAATTATAGCAAAGATTGTCGAACTGATAGGGAAAGGCGGCAGTTGCTGAAAGACAAAAAAACGCATGGGGAGAGTTAGTGAATAAGAAATCCTTAATCGTCTCTAGATGTTAAGGATAATAAATTAGTTGAAGGGGGAGAGCGGTGTAATGATTGAACTTGAATATTTTGAACGTCCAGATTTTAATCAGCTGATTCGTTGGATTGATTCACCGGAATTTTTACTTCAGTGGGGAGGACCTCAATTTGATTACCCGCTGAACGAAAGTCAATTAGAAAAGTACATTGAGAATGCAAATCGTGATACCTCTGATACTTTGGTTTATAAAGTGATACATAAAGAAACAGGGAATGTGATCGGCCATATTTCTCTGGGGAAAATAGACAGGAAAAATAAATCAGCAAGAATAGGGAAAGTTTTAGTGGGAGAAAAAAATTTAAGAGGTCAAGGGATAGGTTCATTGATGGTAAAAGAACTATTGAAAATAGCATTTGAAGAACTAAAATTGCATAGAGTTAGTCTTGGCGTATTTGACTTTAATAAATCTGCGATCGCTTGTTATGAAAAGGTTGGTTTTAAAAAAGAAGGATTGCTCAGAGATTGCAGAAAAACAGGAAATGATTATTGGAGCTTATGGGAGATGAGCATTTTAGAACAGGAGTGGTTTGATCAAAAATGAATTCTTGATGCACACTGTGAAGGAAGAGCTGGACTTCCATCTGTGGTGCGGGATTAGCAGCAGAATTAGGTTGTAACTCAACTTTCGCAGTGAAAAATTTATGAATAATCCTTGATTTGATAGGTTTCTTTGGGTATCTCATATTCACTTGACACTGAAAAAATTCGTCTAAAAAACAAAAAGACACCTCTTTCTTTTGGTAAACTATTGGTGACCAAACCAAAAAAACCAAAGAAAGAAAGGTGTCACCATTATGATAACGAAAAAAGTGAATGGCTAGCCATTTTGAGTACAGATACCACGCTGTCTAATGAAGAAATCGTTCGAATCTATGGGATGCGTTGGGACATTGAAACCTTTTTTAAATTCAGTAAATCGTTTTTACATTTAGCCAAAGAGTTTCAAGGTCGTTCCTATGACATGATGATTAGCCATACTACCATTGTCTTCACTCGGTATATCTTGATTGCTTGGCAACTTCGGAAAGAAGAGGATCCGAAGACCATGGGCAACTTATTCTTGTTTCTATGTGACGAAGTAAAGGAGATGGACTTTAAAACGGCTTTACTACAATTGATTTCTCTTTTCCAAACTTTGGCTGAAGCTAAGGTTTATTTGAGTATGGACATTTTTCAGTGTCAACTGTCCAATTGGATTACTTCTTTACCTCGTTATATCAAGGACTGTCTCCATATTTCTGTGTGCGAAAGTTGAGGTTGTAACTAATTAATAGATGTTTACTTATAAAACAAACATTTTAATCATTAAAGTGGTCAAACCGGAAAAATATTAGAAAATTCTACAGAACAGGGAGAAATTTGCTTCCCCCTTAAATCCATACGGATAAAAAGCATGAATCGGGAATTCCGTTGGTGCTTCAATATTCGTTGTGTCCCGAATGATGAGGCTGCTGATATGGTTGATAGTATGGATAATGAGAGGAATGACGGATTTCGTTCTGGCTATGATGGGCCAATCTAGTTTGTTCCTTTTGATATTGCTCGCGATGACAGTTTTTGTATGGTCCTATAAAGGTATTGGGTTGAATAGGAGCGATCGTTTTTTTCCAATCATTTTCATTGAGGCAGTAGGTGTGGGCTATGATATTTGGTGGGGTAAATTTCAAAAGATCTGAACCTAAAATCACTTCAGGAGTCGGTGCGTTAAATATGGCTAGAAGATGTGTATGATCTTTCGTCGCTACTTCGTAATGCCACCATCCTTGTGGAACATTGGCCACTTGGCCTGGTTTTATGGGATAGTTATGGATTTGTTTGGTAAATGGATTGAATAAGGAAACGACGGCAGCTCCTGAAATACAATAAACCAGCTCTGCCGCATTTTGATGATAATGTGGCTCGATCACATTATTTTTGCTTAAGAAAATATCCAATAAAGAAATATTTTCTAATGTGTTTAACTGTTCGATCCCTAATACATTGATAAAGTTGTGTTTATCTTTTGTGAACGCATTGCTTTTGTTTACATCGAAAGTGAATTGAGTGTGAGGTGATGTGTAATCCATATACAAAACCATGGTTCATTCATCCTTTTATTTGAATATCGTGATTACAAACTAATTTATGTCAATGCGTATTAAGCAGTGCGTGTACCTATCATGATGGAAGAACTCAAAAAGTTTGCAACACAGCACTTGATGATACGAAACTCAGTAATCATTAAATGAAAAGGCACCGATATAAAATCGGTGCCCAAAAGTGGCTGTGTTGGCAGAGCTTTGAATTTTTACCAATCAAAGCCCGAGAAGAATGATATCAGTTTTGGTTTATTAATGTCGATGATAAAATAATGGTTTTATTTACAAATATTGTATTATATCCAAAAAATAAAAACGCCAAGATCTTTTCCGACATGCCAGAATCGTCTTGCCTTAGGGAAAATCTTGTATAGATATTGATGAAGTTGTCCTTATTTAAAATGCAAATTTTATCGTAAAGGATAGGCGGGTAAGATAGTTTCGATACCGCCACATGGGTGCGAAAAACGCGTTGGCAGTGCGGAAAGCTAGAGCATATGTCTAAGATCGTGGATCGTTTTTTTTTTTTTCACTTATGAGATATTATGAAAATGCCCTACTACAAAAAGAAGGCAGTTTGCTGCATTAATAGCAGCATTTATTAGGGTAACCAGGGTCAACAACCACATTTCTTGTAACAGGCCTGTAAATATGTTTAGGTACATTGACGATGTTGTATCTATTGACATTTACGACTGGATGAATGTAGGGCACTTGGCGAGGGACAAAATGATCTCGGACACGATGTATTGGCGGACACACAATAGGTCTAGGACGATGATGCATCTATGAAACACCTTCTAATGTTTGTAGTATATTACATGCAAAAGCAAGTCCTTTTGAAACGACAGTTATCATGAGAAAAAGGTACAATTTTATAGAAGATATCCATTTCGCTAATATCTAGTTTGATGACGAAAGATTCGTAGAGAAAGGAATTTTGTATTTTTACGGTATTGTCGAAAAAGATGGTGATTTAGTGATTAGGTATTTATTAAGCAAGATCGATTTTCATCATCATTTTGATGAAAAACTGGCTGATTTCATGAAAAGAGATATAAAAGAAGAGAAAATAGTATTCATTCCAACATCACCTGATGAAAAGATAACCACTCAAAAATATGTTGAAGAAACTTTACGGTTTTTTGAAAAAGCCCAAATTCATTTTAAAAAATCAGTCACTTTATACAGTGATATGGATCCAGAAGCAATGTCAAAAGAAATAAAGGGTGCTTCAGTTCTATATTTAATGGGTGGAAATACCTTGCGGCAGTATAATTTTATCGTTCATCACAATCTTCAATCCGTTTTAAAAGAATTTAAAGGAGTCGTAATCGGAATCAGTGCTGGTGCCATAAATATGTGCAGAAAAGCAATCCTTACACCTATCCATGAAGTAGAAGAAGTGCACCTATATAATGGTCTCGATTTAGTAAGTTTCAGTGTCGAGGTCCATTTCGAACACAGCAATAAAATCCACGAACAAATGGTTTTAAATATTGCTGGAAAGATTGATAACGAATTATATTGCATTTCGGATTTCTCTGCCATTAGGTTGGACGATCATAATCATATGTCCATTATTGGAAGCGGAGTTTATAAAGTTTCGGGGAATGAGATATTAAAATTGTCATAACTAAAACACGGTATAAAATATATAGAAAGATGATTCGACGATAGAGATTCTTTGTCATAGTAGGTTCAACTGGCGAGCATTTAAATCCGTGTTTTCTATGATGATCAATGGCCGAATGGGAAGGAAGAGTTCGCTCATTCAAAAAGGAGATGATTGAAAACATCATCTCCTTTTACAGTGTTCTCTATGAAGGAAAGATCTATTTTATTTCATAATGGAGCATGAATATGCAATATCATGCAAATAAATGGAAGTTGGATATTAACTCGCTTTTTTCAAGACTTCCTTTTTTTCTTTTCTTCCGATTCGATAAAACCAAAAACCTAAAGCGGCAAAGAATATAGGTCCTACTATAAGCGGTGCATATTGTGATACGGTCGTGTCCGGAGCGGGAATCAAAGTTAATATGATGGTTCCTGTAACGGAAATCAATCCAATGCCTGCAACCACATAAGCTAATGCATTTTTCTTTATTTTGAACGGTCTGACTGTTGCCTGGTCCGTCTTGCGCAATTTGATATAAGCACAAATTAAAAAGAGATAAGGAATAAAGAAGGCAAGAGTGGCCATAAGGACCAGCATGTTCAAAGCTTTCGATATAGTCGGAACAAAACCGGAAAGCACTAATATAACGGATACGCCTGCAGCTTGCCAAAGAATCAGGTTGGCGGGCATATCTGTTTTATTCATTTTTGTTAGAAATGGGGGCAGAATCGCTTTTCCGCTGTTATAGAACATGACGCTCGGATTCAAAATTAAAAAAGACAATGCACCCATCGTTGAAATGGCAAAACAAATCCCAAGCATTTGCGATAATGAAAACGGTAAATGGAACTGTTTTGTCATTTGATCCGCAAATAAGAATAAAGCCGTCGCCGTTTGATCCGGTTTGATGTTAAACACAAATTGAAAAGCGATGGTCCCAAGAATATAGATTCCTCCAATGATGACTGAAGAAATCAAAATGGCTTTTGGAAATGTTTTTTGCGGATTTTTTACGTCGCCAGCGATGGTACCCAGCATTTCCATTCCTGCAAAGGCGAACATCAATGTTGACAAAAACATCACTGTATCTAATGAAAGATGATTAGGCGTCATCGTCCGTACTGAAAATTCTGTTGCTGAATGATGTCCGCTTAAAATACTGGCGAATCCAAAGCCGAAAATTAAGATGACTGGCACAATTAATCCAAGCGGGGTTCCGATGGCCGCCAATTTCTCGCTCATTCGGGTGCCACGCAATGTCAATAACGTAATAACCCAGAAAATAGTTAGGGATATCACTGTTGTTAATATTTTGTTATGGATCATTTGCTGTTGATTGATGGCATAAGCAATATTCACGATGATTCCAAGTAATAGGGATGGATAATAAGTGAAATTTGCCACCCAATAAAACCAACTGCATAAAAAGCTTGCTTTTTGGCCAAAAGCACGGTTTACCCACGCACTCACTCCACCTTGTTCGGGATAGGTTGTCGCCAACTCCGCCACGATTAAACTAATCGGAATAAAGAATAAGAACGCGGCTAAGACCCAAAATATGATAGCAGACGGTCCAACCGTAGCCGCAAAAGGAATATTTTTTAAACCTAATATGGTATTTGTACTGATGATCGTTAAACCCAATACACCGATCTTCTTTTTTTCTGTCATTGCTGTTTACCCTTTCTTAGTGATTCATGTAATAGATACGATTAATAATACATAGGGTAGAATAATTATGCAACTCATTTTATTAAAATAATATTTTTTCATCAATTATAATTATTTTGTTAATTTTGTTTTTTAGTAGGATGTTCTTTATTATAAAGCCCTCAATTTTCATAAACTCACCGGCAGTCTTGTGTTTATTTACACTCCGTTCAGAAAAAAGTTAAATAAAGATTTTCCCAACAGTGGACAAAATGATTAGAATCGTATCTTGATACAATTTCAACATTTACGAGGTCAATAGATTGCCCTTGATATGAATAGTCAACTATTGGGCTTTAAAAGCGTGATCCATCTGTCTTTCATTGATAAGCATGAAATGCTGTTGCGTAAAGTAAAAAGGGCCGAAAAATCACAAAAGCGTTCCGTCAAAACGGAACGCTTAAATCAGCTTTAACTGACATGACTAAGAAAAAAGCTGATGCAATGCTTATTTTCATTTCTACTGAATCTTTCATTCATGTGTATAGGATGTCAGAGGAGAGGGTGTGGCTATGAGATCGTTATGTGAAATTATTCACAAAAATGAACAGGTTTAGTTGTGTAGTTGAGTTGTTACAGGGGAATGCCGCCACTAAAGCGGATGAATGGACAAGAAAGCCATCATTCTGTTTATAGTGTGAAAGCTAAACTTAGTGATCTTAAAAACACGGTCGATTTTCTGATCCAACAAGGCAGGAATTCATTCTCCATCCAAATAAAACTTTTCAAATAGTTCGATTGGCTTGCGGTTAAAAGATTATAAGAGTGTCATCTCCCTATCAATCACTTCAATCCGTTTTTCTTTTAGAATTAATAATATAGTAACTGATCACTAAAGCTAAAATAGATAAAGTGTACAAAAATGTATTCATGGGATTTTCATGACATACAATGATCAAGCGTATCATGGCAGTAATGCCAATATATACAAAGTAGCGCAGCGGGAAGTGATAATTCCCTTGGAAATTTTTATAATCATCGAAATGAATTCGAAATACAAGAAGAATATCAGGAAGCGTTCAAGAAGATGATAGTGGATTTCAACTCCTTGATTAAAGACGACAAAACGAATAGAATAAACGATCTCCTTACCAAGCAAAAAACATAAAACAACGGCAAGTAAAATCAATGCTATATTTAGGATAGCTTGAAAAATTGCCGGGATCGTCGAATTGGAATATTTTTTTGGATTTAATTGTCTCATTTATACACCTCCAACATAACATTTTTGCTGTTGCCTAAATCATTATGATATGTAATCCATCTTTGTGGACCTGCTTCACTTTTTCATCCTGGATAGTCAAAGTTGAAAGATTTGATTACACTGTTGCAACTCGTGATTTGTACTCCGCATTTTTTGGAATGGATAGCGTTCTTTTCCCCTTTTTTCGATTGCAAGGTAAAAAACTTAACATACATATCCCTCCTTTTTTAATGTAAGAATGATATAAGGAGAATCCTGTTTTATCTATCTAATATGAAGAGTGTTTTCTCCTTAATAAATGACGATCGAAATAAAAAGGATTGCTGCTGACTGGATATGTTTCAATTATCTTAGTTTTTTCCATATTATTTAAAACACTTATTTCATTTTGGAGTATAGCTCAATGTGTAGAATTGCTTCTAGCGGGAGCATTTATCCGTCTAAAAGCAGATGAATATAGACCAAATTTCGATTGGGAGACAGAACAAAAATTATGGAGTGACTTTAAGAAATACCGGTCGTATTTTTATTGTTTCCCTCTGTTTTTGCCAGCAATAGTTGGAACTTTTTTTTCTCTAATATCCATCCCGATCCTGACGATATTCATTTGGTATATGCTAAACAAGCAAGAAGGTGGTTTTTTTGAATGAAATGCAATTAGATAACGGGGTTTATTATTTATGTCCTTCTAGATGTTAATTGTTTATTTGGTTACAAGAGAGAAAGAATCAATAAAAGGGAGCATTGATTTTTATGAATATATGCTGATTCTTCAATGGAATTCTTTGGATATTATCCCCGCGACAATACGGATTGCGGTTATTTTTTCAGACCCTGATGCTCGAGAAGGATCAGTTCTCCTAATAGGAATGCAATAAATTGGAAAATGATGAACTGATGATTGAACCGCTTTGTACGGTTCGGTTTCCAATGGACGGGGTTGATGGTAAAATATTTTTGGAAAATAAGCGATTTTTTTCTTTGCACCTGTTAGAAGAAAAACTCTGTCAACCCCAATAAAGGCTGGATTAAAACGGATTCATAATTTACAAAGATGTTGATGGCGCAGCTATAAAGATATGAAATAGAAGAAATATTATATTGATGGAATTGCTGCTTCAAAAAACATATCGGACGGACCAAGAAGGCGTTGGTTTCAATATGCGGCAAGCAGCTTGGTTCCTTTGCGGCATATCGGTGTAGCTTTGACAGCGACACGCCAATTTATGAAAGCGGGTACAAAACGTGGGCGAAAAAAGAACATCTCGTTGGAAGAATACAAGAAACACTCTAAATACGGCTTTAATCGAATCAGATTGCGAAAGGGTTGTTCTTTGTTATCCTCGAAAAGCTACCAATTGCTCGAAAGCTTAATAAATTGGTATCGAAAAACCTGCTGTCGGAAAAGAGATCATTTTTCATGTGCAAAATAAACCAGTATAGCGCAATTAAGGAACTACAAGAATGTCGGTTCAATGGTAACAGCACACCAAAACTCAGCCTATGAATAAAGCTGGTTTAAAGCCTTGGTTTTTGTGTTTCCCGGTGCCTTGCTTATCGCTTCTTAGCGGCAACACAGTATGTCACCATTGAAATTTACCAGCTTTTAAATAGGTTATAACTAATCATATAATTGTAAATAAATATTTTAATCTTTTGATAATAGTGATACACTATAATTGGTTATATTTGATCCAGAAAAGATGTGTGACACGGCTGCTTTATGGCTTGTTGTGAGCGCATACATCTTTTCTGTAAATCTTAGGGTATAAGGACGGGACTTTAAATATGAGTAACAGACATACTACAACAGACGTTATCTTAATTGGTGCAGGCATCATGAGTGCGACGTTGGGAACGCTGCTGAAAGAATTAGCACCGGATTGGGAAGTTACAGTTTTTGAGAAGCTCGACAAGGCAGGTGAGGAAAGCTCTAACGAATGGAATAATGCGGGAACAGGACATTCTGCATTGTGCGAGTTGAACTACACTGTCGAAAAACCGGATGGATCCATAGATATCAGCAAGGCTATCAGAATTAATGAGCAGTTTCAGGTTTCAAAACAATTTTGGTCTTATCTTGTAAAAAACAATCTAATTCGTAATCCTCAGGACTTCATCCGGCCATTGCCCCATATCAGTTTCGTACAAGGGGAACAAAACGTACAGTTTTTGAAAAAACGTTTTGAAGCATTGTCCGGCAATCCTCTGTTTCAAGGGATGGAATTTTCCGATGATCCGGGAAAACTGAAGGAATGGATTCCACTTATGATGAAAGACCGGACAATCAATAAACCGATAGCGGCAACAAGAATCGAATCCGGAACAGACGTCAACTTTGGCGCATTAACGCGTATGTTGTTTGACCACTTAAAGAATCAAGGCGTCGATATCCACTACAAACATAAAGTCCAAGATATTAAACGTACCAGCGACGGATTATGGGAATTGAAAGTAAAAAATCTCGATAGCGGTACTGTCGAACTCCATACTGCAAAATTCCTCTTTATCGGCGCCGGCGGCGGAAGTCTGCCTTTACTGCAAAAAACCGGCATTCCTGAAAGTAAGCATATTGGAGGATTTCCGGTAAGCGGATTATTCCTGGTATGTAACAATCCGGAGGTTGTAGCGCAGCATCATGCAAAAGTATACGGCAAAGCTGCAATTGGTGCTCCTCCAATGTCTGTTCCGCATCTTGATACACGATATATCGACAACAAAAAATCATTGCTCTTTGGACCGTTTGCCGGCTTTTCGCCAAAATTCTTAAAAACCGGTTCAAATCTGGATTTATTTGCTTCCGTAAAACCGCATAATCTCGTAACGATGTTGGCGTCAGGCGTCAAAAATATGTCATTGGTAAAATACCTGATCCAACAACTTATGTTATCGAAAGAAAAGCGGATTCAAGAGTTGCGAGAGTTTGTCCCGAACGCCAAAAGCGAAGATTGGGATATTGTAGTAGCGGGTCAACGTGTACAAGTGATCAAAGATACGGAGACCGGCGGCAAAGGAACGCTTCAATTTGGTACAGAAGTTGTTAGCGCCGCTGATGGTTCGGTCGCTGCATTGCTCGGTGCTTCTCCGGGTGCTTCTACTGCCGTTCACGTTATGCTTGATGTGATCAAAAGATGCTTCCCGCAACATCTAAATGCGTGGGAACCGAAAATAAAAGAAATGATTCCTTCTTATGGCTTGTCACTCTTGCAAAAACCAGAACTTATTCATGAAATTCATGCATATACAGCGCGGACGCTTGGATTAGAGGAAAAAAAACAAGCAAATCCGGCGTAACCGAAAAAACCGTATATGAAAGGAAGCATCATTTGCCGTTTTAGCAATGGATGCTTCCTTTCGTTTTTTCAAGTACCTTGATTGGTTTAGTCGACAGAAGTCAATTGATGACAGAAGAAGGGGTTAATAGGTGACTTAACGATGTAACTAGTGGGCAAGAAAGGGATTTTGCAATCAGTATTGATCGCAGCTTGAAAAAAATAATGCAACAAAAGAAAGGTATAATGAAAAATCGGCGTGATTCTAACTGCTTGAATATTTCGTATAATGCTGTCTAAGGGGGTATATTTAAATGGAAATAGTTTATAAATACAATGAACCGGTAAAAGCGGAAGACGTTATACAAGTATTTAGGAATAGTGGCATTACTCGCCCGATTGGTCAAAAAGAGCGGATTCAGAAGATGTTGGACCATGCCAATCTTATTCTGACAGCTTGGGACCATAATCGATTGGTTGGAATCGCCCGCGCTTTAACGGATTTCAGTTATTGTTGTTACCTCTCTGACTTGGCTGTCGATCAAGATTATCAAAAAAGCGGGATTGGCAAGGAACTCATAGAGAGGATAAGGGAAATTATCGGTGAAGAGGTCGCCCTTATCCTGTTATCGGCACCAAGTGCAATGGATTATTATCCAAAAGTTGGTTTTGATAAGGTTGATAATGGTTTTATTATTCGCCGTAAGCGTTGATGGCTGTGATTTTGTTTGTAAAAATCCACAAGATCATTTAATACGGCTTTATCAAAAATAAAAGCCGATTTATTCAGCCCGACAGCCCGAAGCTGCACCTTGAAAAGCTTTATGTCATCCAGTCAACTACAAAAAAGAGGGCGCTCGATAGTGCACCCAACGGATTGACATTAGAGCCTTTCATTCATTCAATATGATGATCTATATTAAAAGAGCTCTAAATTTTTAAATTACTTTTTTTATTAGGTAACTGGTAAACAAAGAAGTATAGTATTTCCACTATTATCCCAAGTGCGAATTAGAATATGGCTATGTACAAGACGCCTAGATTGCTTGCTGACAACTTCTCGGAGAACAGTGTGTAAATAGCGGCAAATAACCAACATAAAGTGAATGTGAAAGCATATTTAACAACTGTAGATAAGAACTTATTTTTAATTTCATTTAAATTTTTAGACAATAGTTCTGCAACGAGAAAAAACGCGGTCACATAACCGATAAAATTCAGGGTGAACCATAAATTTTTTATGAATCCTCCATTTTCAATGTTCACTTCAGGAAGGGAATTTAAAAATTTCAAACCAAAGAAAAAGATTGAAACCGGTATTGATAAAATGACTAGACAAAGGATTGCGACAAGTATAAGGGCAATTATGGCATCGCTATAGTATTATCTCTTTTTGCTCATTTTAGGATCCCTATCCTACAAATAGTTACAGTATTGTAATTATTATACATCTCATTTATGGTATAATAAAGTAATTACTAGAATTATATTCCATCTTTCAGTTTTGACGGGATTGTTGATGAAAACAATTAACAATCTTCATTTTTGAACAGAAACTATTATATTGAAAAATGGAAACCTTGGATTTTAACCTACTTGTTCATTATCAATCGTAGATTATTAGCCATGACAGGGTGGGGCTGCTGGTTCGAGACCAATCGGAATCATTATGAAACCCTATTACTTTGTGTATTCGTTAATAAAATCCTGGTTGTTGAGATATTTCGTACAAAAGTGGAAGCTATTTTTGTGTTGTTTCTTTTTCCTTTTGTGTCAAGCAATTCTCTAGACAAAAATGATTTTCTCCATGTTTTTGAATACTTTGCCATTTTCACAATACCTCTTCTTTAGCACTTGCTCCCTTTCGTATAGTTGTCACTTATGTAACAATTTAACTCTACCAGTCTGTTCTATCCCGCTTGATATGAATACATTTTATTATTTTTTGCATCATCAATACGTTGTTAACAGAAAAGTCAAACATCATTAACAGATTTTTCAAATTATTATATTGAATTAACAATTTTGGTAATTTACCATTAAATTGTACCCGGGTATTACTGAAATTAACTAATATAACAAAAGGAGGAAATGTGTTATGAAAAGGGGAGTAATTGTAGAGAACAAAGGATGCTCAGCATGTTCCATTGGTGCATTATGTCTAGCTGATGGACCGGTACCTGATTTTGAGGTTGCTGCTATTTCTGGTACTTTCGGGCTTGTGGGGTAAAATTTTAGGGGATTGTTCCAAATAGGTGTCAAGCCTTCACAATGAATAAAATATTTAATTTACCAGTTCATGCATTTGTTAAGGCTCAGACATCATTGGGACGCCCCCCTTGTAAATTGTACAATACAGAATATAAAAATAAATTTTTTATAAGGAGCATTCCTGTAATGAGGAAATTTGAGGTTTGATAAAAAAAAGTCCCCTTGGTATAGTACAGGGTGTCAATGCGCGTTGACCCCGAATTTCAATAAACCAAGGAGGACTCAAAATGAATTATACACAAAATCAAAAAATCTCTCAAATTACACCATCAACTCTCATTGTAGGTATTGATGTAGCTAAAGAAAAGCACGTTGCCCGTTTTCAAGATGACCGAGGCTTAGAATTTGGCAAGAGATTGATCTTTGAAAATCGTATACACGGCTTTCAAACCTTATTAGATTGGGTTAATCATATTCAAAAAGAAAATCATAAGGACCACGTGATTTTTGGAATGGAGCCAACAGGTCATTATTGGCTAAATCTTGCTTACTTTCTTAAGGCAAAAGGATATGATGTAGTGCTAGTGAATCCCATGCACGTCAAAAAAAGTAAAGAGCTTGATGACAATTCGCCTACAAAAAACGATACAAAAGATGCTCGTGTCATTGCACAGTTAATGAAAGATGGGCGATACTCCGTACCGAACCTATTAGAGGGCGTATACGCTGAACTAAGGGAAGGCGTCAAATTACGAGATCAGCTCATCAAACAGCTTATGATCATTGAAGGGCGGATTGAAAACGTCATTCAGCGCTTTTTCCCAGAGTTTTTCGATGTGTTTGGAGATTGGAAAGGTAAAGCAGCCTTTTATACCTTGCGCATGTTTCCATTTCCCTCTCATATTCAAAAGTTGTCACCAGAAGAAGTGCTGCAAAAATGGAAACCGTATGTACAGCGTGGGGTTGGGCTGAAACGAGCAACCCGACTCGTAGAAGTAGCGAAAAAGAGCGTTGGGATTGAGACAGGAATCCAGTTCGCAAAAAGAGAATTGGATTGCCTATTGGATCAATATGAGCTTTACAAGAAACAGTTAGCACAACTAGATGAAGAACTAGAAGGTGTTGTTGAAAGCATACCAGGTGCGAAACAAATGACCAATATCCCGGGACTTAGTTACACTACCATTGCTTTGTTCTTTGCGGAAGTAGGAGATTTAACCAAGTACAATCATCCGCAACAATTAGTCAATCTGGCAGGGCTTTCTTTAAGAGAACACAGTTCAGGAAAGTATAAAGGGCAAACACGCATAACCAAAAGGGGTCGAAGACGTTTACGAAAAGCATTATACCTGGCCATTCGACCATTGGTTGCCCATAATCCTGTATTTAAAGCCTTGCATCATTACTATACCAATCGGCCAGACAGGCCGTTAAAAAAACAACAGTCTCTGATTGCCTTGTGTTGTAAATTATTACGTGTGTTATTTGCCATTGGTAAGAAACAGTGTGAGTTTGATGGATTAAAGCTATTAAAGGGATTACCTCAAATAAAAGCATTACAGGCTGCATAAAAGCTTTCAAACGACTTGTTATTCTGACAAACACCAATAGTGCAGAGTTGGAGTATATTTTCACCATTCGGGCATTAGACCCTGTAAAGGAGCATATCCAACCTCCACCTCATGGGTACGCAGGACGAAGGAATGTGTGGATCTTAAAATCCAGTGATACATGGGAGGGTGAGCGACCATGAGAAGTGTGGAGACTTCTTGCACGGTCATACATGATATTACAGATATTGTAAATCTGTATTATAGGATGCACCTTACCATGTAAATATATTGAATAAATACAAGAAATTTACACTCATTTGAGGTGAAGAAGCTATTATGTGTTAGCGAAATTTAAAGAAAACGCGAGAATTTTGAAGAAAATTAAAGTTTATAGAGGGAGGGATGGAAATGGCCTTAAAAAATAAATATCCCTATATAGGGGATCATATAAGAATTCATAAACTACCATCAGGCGGTGTTCTTGAAATCGATTATTTAAGAGAAGATGTTTCCGCTTCGGATTTTGAGTATCTAGATTTAAATCAAACTGCTTATGAGATTTGCATGCGTATGGATGGCACCAAAACGATTGAAGAAATCTTACAAGCACAATGTGATAAATACAATGAAAATATACATGACCATGAGGGATGGTATTATGATATGATCCATATGCTTTTGAAAAAGCAAGTTATAAAAATAATGGATCAGGCTAAATACAAACTTATACAAGTAAGCGGAAGCAATGAATATCCAATGCCATTACATGCTACATTTGAACTAACACACAAATGTAATTTAAAATGTGAACATTGTTATCTAGAAAGTTCCCCTCAAGCACAAGGGACAATTTCTTTAGAAAAATTTAAGAAAGTTACAGATATGTTATATAAAAACGGTGTACTAACCTGTGAAATTACCGGTGGGGAAGTATTTGTCCATCCAAAAGCAAACGAGATTCTAGCATATGCATTAAACAAATTTAAAAAGGTAGCGATCTTAACAAATGGAACATTATTAAGGAAAGAAAGTGCAGATCTTTTAATAAAATATAAACATAAGATCATTGTGGGCATTTCCTTAGATAGTGTCCGGCCGGAAGTACATAATCGTTTCAGGGGAAAAAAGCATGCCTTTGAACAGACTTGTAAAACGATTAAGTTACTCAGCGATAATGGCATTTTTGTTCGAGTTGCTATGTCTGTTTTTGAAGATAATATGTGGGAAATACGTGAAATGGCCAGTTTAGTAAAAGAACTGGGAGCTAAGTTATTTACTTATAATTGGGTGAATGATTTTGGTAGAGGAAAAAATATAGAACTTCCCACTGTGAACGCAAATGTATATCAAAAGTTCTTATCCTATGAAAAGGAACTACTTGAAGAATTCAAAGATTTAATTCCGATTATTCCATATGAAAGAAAAAGGGTAAGTAATTGTGGAGCTGGATGGCGTTCTATAGTGGTAGATCCATATGGCAATGTTCGGCCATGTGCCTTATTTCCGAAAACATTCTCTTTAGGAAATATTTTAACAGATTCATATGAAAATATATTTAAATCGCCAATTGTCCACAAATTATGGAAATTACAGTCTCCCAAATTTAGTGAACATTGTAAGAAAGGCTGTCCTTTTAATGGATATTGTGGAGGCTGCTATTTGAAAGGATTAAATGCTAACAAACATCATCGTACAAATACTTGTTCTTGGGCAAAAAATGAGAATCTGGAGGATATTCTCCAGCTTGTTTAGGAGGGTTTTTCATGTCAGAAAATCGACAAAATCGCGGAAGTCAACGGAGGGTATTTCAATATATTATTTCATTGATCTTTTTTGCGGCAGCTATTACTTATTTCGTAAAAGGTAATTGGGGTTTAGCCGTTTTCTCTCTAATCATAGCCATTGTGTTTGTCGTTCGAGCAACAAAGGATGTGAAACGATGAATCCTATTTTAGACATTCAACATCTATCCGTATGGTATGAAAAAAACAACTTTGTTTTGGAGGATATCAATCTTTCTTTGAAGCAGGGGTATGTTTACGGATTGCTAGGAGTCAATGGCGCTGGAAAAACAACTTTGTTAAATACTTTAACCGGAATAAATCGTTCTTTTAGTGGCTTTTTTAAAATGGATGATATAAAAGTGGAGCCTGATGCAAAATTACATCAATGGCATGAATCTAAAAAAAAACGATATTTTGCCGCTGATTATCCAATGCTGTTCACAGAGATGTCTGCTCGTGAATATGTTAAATTCGTTCATAAGCTTTATCAAAAAATATATAAAGAAGAAGAATTTCTTCAATTAGCTGAAGAGTTTCATTTTACGAAATATGTTAGCCGACGTATTTCTGAATTATCGCTTGGAAATCGACAAAAGGTTGTTCTAATAACAGGTCTGTTGCTGAGAGTTCCTCTTTTTATTCTCGATGAACCACTTGTCGGTTTAGATGTAGAGTCCATAGAAGTATTTCATCAAAAAATGAAAAAGTATTGTAAGAATGGAGGAACTATTCTCTTTTCATCCCATCTTCTTGAAATCGTAAAGAGGTTTTGTGACTATGCAATTATTTTGCATAATAAGAAAATCCTTTCTGTAGTAAAAATAAATGAAAATTTAGATTTACATAAGGAATTTTTTGAGGTAATCCGAAATGACTGATTTCTTGCTCATCTTTCATTTATTCATTAAACAGTACTATGGAAAATATAAGAGAAAAGATTTCATCCAAACAATAATTGGTCTTGGCATTCTTGTTCTATTTGAAATTGGTTTAATCAAACAGGCGCATTTAAACGAAAGTATTTTATTAAAAGGTTATATTGTGGGAGCTCTTCTTTTTATAAACGTATATATCACTTCTCTATCTGTAAATACGCAGTGGAAAGAAAAATTTATGGATGTCATTTGCATCATGCCTATTCGGCCACGTGTTTTTTGGACTTCGCAAATACTTTTTCTTTATATTGATATGTGTTTAAGAAGAACATTGTTTTTCATTATACTCCCTATTGTTTTATTTGTTGACCACCATCTATCTGCAAACGATTTATTGGTTTGGTTATGCAAATTTTTGTTTTTAACCATATATTCTATTGTGATTGGCATTGCATTAGGAAATTTGTTGAATAGAAAACAAACACTGTATATGTTCTCTCATATTGCAGCTCTGCTGCTTGTGTTTTGCTCCATGTACCGTTTGCCAATATTGTATATATTGGTATGCATCATCCATATAGGCTGGGTGATCGTTGTAGATTTTCCAAAATTCTTGCAGGTTTCCAACCAGTCTGATAAAAATTCAAAATCACGACATATCGAATTTTCCTTTTATAAAAGGGAATGGAACAGATTTCTTTCATCTAAAGCAATGATTTTAAACTATGCCGTAATGGTTGCTTTTATTGTTTTCTTCTCCTATAACCTAATGAAATTAAAAATGGTTGGATCGGCTACGGTTTTTTTCATTGCTGTTGCATTATTGTTAACCTGTTCACCAATTGCATTGCTTTATTCGATTGAAAAACATAATAGAAAACTATTATTAGCATTGCCTATTAAGAAATGGTCACTATTTTGGCAGAAATATGCTTTCTACATAGGATTGCTGCTGACTGGATATGTTTCAATTATCTTAGTTTTTTCCATATTATTTAAAACACTTATTTCATTTTGGAGTATAGCTCAATGTGTAGAATTGCTTCTAGCGGGAGCATTTATCCGTCTAAAAGCAGATGAATATAGACCAAATTTCGATTGGGAGACAGAACAAAAATTATGGAGTGACTTTAAGAAATACCGGTCGTATTTTTATTGTTTCCCTCTGTTTTTGCCAGCAATAGTTGGAACTTTTTTTTCTCTAATATCCATCCCGATCCTGACGATATTCATTTGGTATATGCTAAACAAGCAAGAAGGTGATTTTATTGGATAAGATACAATTAGATAAAGAGTGGAAAATCAGTTTGTTTCCGACAAAAAAATTTTCAACTGTGTCTATTGCAGTCTATTTCTATGATAAGCTTCAGGACTCAGTAAAGTTTGAAGAAAATACTCTATTTTTTTATTGGTTTAGTTCCTTGAAAAAGAAAATACTGGTTGAAAAGTTTGGTTTTGATGTTGCTGAACGATTTGTTTGCTCGACAAGCCTTTTTTTTAATAATCAGCTTAAAACATATGGAACAAGAATCATTCATCCTAAGTATTCTGACTGTTATGATCAAGATTTAGAAAACATTGTTGATGAACTTGTTAATGTTTTGATTCATACGAAGGATTTAACAGAGGATTTAATGAGAAAAGCTAAGCAAGATCTAATTGCAAAAATCCAAAGACAATTTGCAAATCCGTTCGCATATTCTACGGCTCGTCTTTTGGAAACTGCCTTTCAAAATAAAAGGTACGGAACAGATGTTTTCGGTAACATAGATATTTATCAAAATCTTGATTTCTCTTTTTTGCGAAAAGCAGAGGAATATCTGGATTTTCTCCAACAACAAGACAAACATATTTTTATTTTGGGGAATCTCCGTTTAAATGGATCGACATTTCAAAAAGAAGACAGATTTCTTCATTCTAAACCAGTAATAGTCAATAGCAATTTTTACGAAACTGAGGTTCGAAAAGATTCTATCAACCAGACGATTATTACGTTAGGATTTTCTTGTGTCAATATAGAATGTTTTCAAGATTATTTAAACATGCAATTAATTGACGGGATGCTTGGTAAATATGGTCATTCCAAATTATTTGAAAGATTAAGGAAAAAAAATATAGCACCTTATCATGTTATAAGTCGTTACGATATGATGTGCAACGTCCTACTTGTCTCTGTCTGCGTACCTTGTAAATACGAAAAACAAACAGTAGATGAAATGATAGAAAATATATTAAGATTTGAAATCGATTCTGCCTACTTAGAAAAGACAAAACAGTTTTTTAAGAATGAAGTCTTTTATTTGCTTGATACACCTGAAGGGACAGTGTCCTATTTAAATATGATAAAAACATTCGCTGTTTCACTAGATGATATTGAACTAGAACTCTCAAAAATTACATGTGAAAGCTTATCCAATTTTTTTTGTGATAATGTGGAATACATTGGTACACATGTTTTAAGGGGGAGTAAAATTGGGGAAATTTGATTTTTTTCATAAATTAGAGTCTATGACAGAAAAAGCGTTTTTAAGAAACAAATTGACTATCTATCGAATAAAATATCCGAATTCATATATGAGATTGGTTAACATTCAAGTGAACTTTGGAAGCAGAGATTATATGCTAAAATCGCAGAATAATATCCAATATTTACCTTATGGTACAGCCCATTTTCTTGAACATCTAATGTTTTGGAAAGGCAATCATAATGTGTATGAGGATTTCTTTAAAAGAAATGCAATTTTAAATGCATTTACCACATATACAGATACAAATTTCATGTTCAATACAAGGCCTGAGTTTGTTTCTGAAAATTTAGAGGAATTGTTTTCGATTTTAAACCAGCACCAACTGAATGATGCAATAGTTGAGCAGGAAAAGCGAGTTATAAAGAATGAAATCGACACAGCCAAAATGGATCAATGGGTAGACAAACATTATAGAATGCTGCACTTATTGTGCAATGGATCCCCTGTAAGTATATACCCGGCGGGTAATCACAGTGATATAGATTCGCTGACAACGAAAGAATTAAAAACTGCTTATCAAACATTTTATCAACCGAAAAATATGAAATTATTTATAATAGGCGGAAGAGAAGAGTTAGATGATATAATTTCTCATAAACTTGAAAGCTATGAAAATAATCAGGAGCATTGCAGCTTAAGCAGACATTTGGAACCCCATTGCGACTTGCTTTCAAAGGATGTTTTTCAAAATTATAAAAGCAACATAGGAATCTCGGGATTTATGATAGGAGTTCTACTGCCCCGTTCCAAAGACAATGAACTATTGTTAAAACAGAAGGTATACTGGGAAATTTTTTTGCGGGCTTTATTCCACATAGGTTCTCCCTTTATTCAGGAGCTGCAGAAATCTAACAAAATATTTCTTCAAAATCTAGCAATGCATACCCATTTTACTGAAGATGTAAGTTTTATAATATTGGATTTACAAGGCGAGAAGTCAGAAATATTGTTTGAAGCATGGAATGCTAATATTCTGAATGACAGGAAAAAGGTATCTCAATGGCTTTCCTATGGAAAAGAAGTTTTCTTAAATAACATTATTTATGAGAGTGATTATTTACGAAAGCTATTTGATTGGATTTCTGACTATGCGTACTATGATTGCTCTCTTTTAAAGGTATATCAAATCGTTGAAAACATGCGGGATGATGATTTTTTACGACTGATGCACTTTTTTATTGAAGCGAAAAAAGTTTATATCTCATATACATAGAGGTGGTAAAGTTTGAAAATAAAGAAAGAGACCCTTATAGTCATTGCGTCCCTGATGTTTTTGTATATGTTATTAGAATATATTGGATTAATTCAACATGCGGTTAAAATGGTAGCTTTCTATTTTCAGTTTTTGAAGAATGATTATTTAATAATTTTATCACTAGCTTTATGCACTTCTATTGTACTTTTACCTGCTTCTTTATATTTATATAGCCTTCAAAAGTCTATAAAAAAGATGACAGAATCTTTTCGAATCATTCAACAAGAGCATGAAAACTGCTGCCGTCCACATGAACAATATTACTGTGAAAAATATTTTCTAGACTTGCAAAATTTACGCAGAAATTATAAAAATGTCAACCAAACCATCGCGATAGGAGCAATCTTATATCAAGTAGCAGTGTTCGGCTTTTTCATTAGCATTGTTAATCACATACAATTTGATGATCATTCATTTATGATTATTGGATCGATCCCATATATAAAATGGCTATTATTGTTTATTTTAATGATTATCCTTGCAACTCAATTTAGGACATACCTGATAAAAATGTTAAAAAAACAACGGAATATGCAAAAGATTTTAAGTTTAGCTTTCTTCATGATAAGTATATCCTGGTTAACTACGTTTCGACCCAGTGAAATTATATTTCTTATAGCCTTACTGCTCATTCAGCTAACTGGCAGCATTTTGTTAAATAAATGGAGTCATTTCTATAGTAAGGGAAAGTCTTCATTAGTCCATTAGGACATATTTGACATTCGGCAATTGAAAATTAGAAATGGTATATATGAGTTGCTGAGTACACGTGTATTGAGCTTTAATGAGCCTTTCCCTGCAGGAACGCGTCTAAACGAACGAGTCCCCACCTCTGCCGAAACAGTCGAAATAGTGTTGCTCATTTTCGTCTGTTTTTTTAAAATTTTTTCGGCAAATGAAATCACTTTTTTCTGTTGGTTTAAGCAAAAAATCTCTTTCTTGTAATCAACGGTTCACTGTTAATTCTACCAATTGGGAAGCAACATGGCTCTTTTCTTATTTTGGACTTAACTCTACTTAAGAATGCTTAAGTTTACTTTTCTATTAAAATTTGGAAATAAAAACCTATTGGTTGACACAATCGCCATGTTGTATTTATAATGGTTACAACGACGATGGAGGGACAATCATGAAGAGAATCAGCAGCCGTTTTTCAGTGGCGGTGCACATCTTGTTGTTGGTGCATCGGTATCCTATGCTTACTTCTGAAGAAATTGCGGGCAGTGTGAATACAAATCCAGCTTTCATCCGAAAAATCCAATCGAAATTAAAAAAAGCGGGATTGATTGATGTGCGGCCCGGTGTGGGTGGCACTTATCTTTTAAAGGATGTCGATGACATTACGTTGCTGGATGTTTATCATGCTGTTGAGGTAGTAGAACAGAATGAACTGTTTCATTTTCACGAACATCCTAATCCGAATTGTGAAGTCGGAGCGCATGTGGAATCGGTTTTTCGTTCCCATGTAAGGAAAGCCCAATTAGCCATGGAAAAAGAACTGGCACGAACCACTTTAAAGGAATTAACGGAAGAACTGGGGAAAAAAATTAGCGCTGATTCATGCTAATTTTTTTAATTAAGTTGTATCCAAATTGTTTACATCTAAAGTTTGACCTTCATCGTTGGAATAAAGAAAAACAAAAAAACGACTTGAAAGGAGAAAATATAATGAAAATTGGTATTATTGGGGCAGCTGGAAAAGCAGGGAACCTTATTTTGAAAGAAGCTTTAAATCGAGGCCATGATGTGACAGCCATTGTTAGAAATGCATCGAAAGTGAAAGAAAATGTGAGCGTGATTGAAAAAGATCTTTTTGATCTTACTACAGAAGATTTGAAAGCATATGATGTCGTTGTCAATGCATTTGCTGCACCCATTGGACAAGAACATCTTTATATTGATGCAACCAACGCTTTGATTGAAGTTTTGAAAAACGCTCCGAATACAAGATTAATAGTGATCGGCGGCGCAGGTAGCTTATATGTAGATGAAGAAAAAACCACTCCATTATACAAAACTCCTGATTTCCCGGACTTTATTTATCCTACTGCTGAAAACGCAGCGAAAAGTTTGGAAATTTTGCAGCAAACGGATTCTATTAAATGGACGTTTATCAGCCCGGCTGCTGAATTTGACTATGAAGGGAAAAGAACAGGCAGCTATCAAAAAGGAAAAGATCATTTGATTTTCAATTCCAAAGGAAAAAGTTATGTAAGTTATGCTGATTTTGCCATTGCGCTTGTAGATGAAATTGAAAATCCGCAACATATCAATGAAAGATTTACGGTAGTTTCGGAATCTGAATAATCAGGGTTAATGTTTGCATTTGAAATAAGAAGTTTGGAAATAGACAATCGATCATCATTAAAGAGTCTGTCCCAACAAAGGACAGGCGCCTATTTGCATTTCTTCCCTCGATGCACATCAATCAAGCTCAGCACCAATTCTTCAAGAGAAGCATACAAATGCAAAAAATAGGTGGAAGAATGGGCAGACCACAAGCAAATGACAATGGACAGTGAATGAAAGCGGGAGAATGGCCGCAAATGGCGACTGGTGGTGCTATTACTGTTTTGTTTTTTAATCCCGATCAAGAAAGTCCGCTGTGATGATTCTTCATTGTCTTAAATAGGCTCCCCTATTCATTGCAAGTGCCCTTGTCATTCAGACCACTCCAATTCCGATCTCGATGATGTTGATTTGATCAAAAATTTGAAATAGGCGCTCTTTCGAAAAAGATTCATGACAATTTCATACATGCGGACCATACGAATGTCGAAAAATAATAGCAACTGGTTTTCGTGAATGGGGGAACAGCAAAAAATTTGTCGTTTAATCTACCTGTTAGAAGGGTATAGAAAAAGGGGAGGTGTTGTTGTTGATTGAATTTAAGAATGTGACAAAGAAGTATGAGGACGGTTTTGTCGCCATTAAAAACCTTAACTTGACCGTTCATGACCACGAATTGTTTGTGTTGATTGGTCCTAGCGGCAGCGGGAAAACGACGACGATGAAAATGATGAATCGTTTGATTGAGCCTACAAGCGGTGAGATTTTCATCAATGGCGAAAACATTGCAAAGAAAAATCCGGTGAAGCTGAGGAGAAATATTGGCTATGTCATTCAGCAAATCGGATTAATGCCGCATATGACCATTCGCGAAAATGTAGCTCTCGTTCCAAAGCTAAAAAAATGGGACGAAAAACGCTACATGAAAAAAGTGGATGAATTAATTGAAATGGTTGGTTTAGATCCTAAGGAAGTGGGGGACCGTTATCCGGATGAATTATCGGGCGGGCAGCAACAAAGAATTGGTGTAATACGGGCATTGGCTGCCGATCCTGAAGTGATTTTAATGGATGAACCGTTCAGCGCCCTCGATCCAATCAGTCGTGAACAATTGCAAGAGGAGCTGACCAGACTTCAGCAAGAATTAAAAAAAACGATTGTCTTTGTGACTCACGACATGGATGAAGCGATCAAAATCGGGGATCGCATCTGTCTCATGAAAGATGGAGAAATTGTTCAATTAGATCGGCCGGAGGTCATTTTACGCCACCCTGCCAATGAATTTGTCCGCCAATTTATTGGAGAGGAACGTTTGCAAGATGCCTCTAATATACCTGATTTAGAAGAATTGATGATTCCGCCCATTACAGCTTATCCGACAAGAGGATTAGCGGAAGCGTTAAAATATATGCGCAACAAACGGGTAGACCATTTGGTGATAGTCGATCGATACAATCAATATTACGGCGTCGTGAATATTTGGGATATGAGAAAAGCTTATAAAGATGAACAATTGCATCTTATTGATATCGTTCAGAAGGACTTTCCTACTTTGAAAACCAGCGATTCTCCAGAAAAAGCACTGCAAATGGTGAACGAATCCAAAACGGGATTTGTACCTGTTTTAGATGAAAAAAATAAAGTGAAAGGGATCATAAATCGCTCAAGCATTGTCAGTTATGTTGTCAGTCAATTGGCGATGAATAAAGGAGAGTGATTTGCATTAATAGTCTTTGGAAAGAAACAGCAGATGTATTTGTAAACAAATGGAATGACATTGGGAGACTGTTATTAGAGCACATGTATTTGTCGCTAGTGGCGATTGCGCTTGCCATTATCATTGCTGTCCCACTAGGGATCTATTTAACAAGGCATAAAAAGTTGGCCGATCCTATCATGGGCATCGCCTCGGCCATACAAACGATACCAAGTCTGGCTTTGTTAGTATTTTTAGTTCCCTTTATTGGAACCGGAAAGCCGCCCGCTATTGTAGCATTGACGATATACGGACTTCTTCCCATACTTCGCAATACGTATTTAGGAATATTAGGGGTAAATCGCAGTATCGTTGAAGCTGGTATAGGAATGGGAATGACCAGCAGACAAGTATTATGGATCGTTCAATTGCCTCTCGCCCTAAGTGTTATCATGGGAGGAATCCGTACAGCAGCCGTATTGGTCATTGGTGTAGCGACGATGGCAGGTTTAATTGGAGCTGGCGGATTAGGTGATTTCATTTTTAGAGGATTGCAAACATATAATTCCGCTCTTATTTTAGCCGGTGCTATTCCTTCAGCGATTATTGCGATTGTATTTGACCAAATATTAAAACGAGTTGAAAATCGAGCAAAACCTGGAATAAAAAGAAAAAAATGGTCGAAAGGCGCCAAAATTTCTCTTGTTTCCATTCTAGTCCTTGTGATTGCAGCCGTATCAGGGTTCGGAATTTATCAAGCAAAACAAAAAGAAAATACAATTGTGATTACGGGAAAAAATTTTACGGAACAAGAAATTTTGGTTCATATGTATGGAAAATTGATAGAAGATCGCACCAATTTGCATGTTCAATATAAGTCTTTTATTAGCGGAACGGTGCCGGTATTTGAAGGAATGCGAAAGGGCGATTATGATTTAGCTGTTGAATACACTGGAACTGGATTGATGAACATCCTAAAAGAAAAAATCCATACAACAGATCCAAATGAAGTCTATCATCATGTAAAACAACAGTATGAGAAAAAGTATCATTTAATCTGGTTAAAACCAATTGGATTTAATAATACGTATTCACTTACCATTCGCAATGAGGATGCGAAAAAATGGAATGTAAAAACCATTTCGGATCTTGCGAAAAAAGCACCCCAATTAACTCTTGCTTCCGATCCTGAATTTTTAGAACGAAAAGATGGATATCCTGGTTTACAAAAGAAATATGGAATTAAGTTTAAAAATACCATGTCCATGGATCCGGGAATTATGTATAGTGCTTTAAAAAATCATAAAGTAGATGTTATTGATGCTTTTACAACTGACGGACGCATACCAGCATTCCATTTATATGTGTTAAAAGATGATAAACATCAATTTCCTCCTTATAATGCAGCGCCCGTTATAAGAGAAGAAGTTCTTAAAAAGCATCCTGAATTGAAAAAAGTGATCAATTTGCTTGCCGGAAAGATCACAAATGAAAAAATGCAACAATTAAATGCAGAAGTAGATTTGAAAAAGAAAGATTATGATGACGTGGCTGAACAATTTTTAAAGGAGGAGGGGCTGATTCAAAAGTAATCCTCTTATGAGAAAAAATGTAGAGAGGAATGAAAATGGGGCCTATCATAAGTCGGTTAAACCGGCTTATGAGAGGGCCTTTTAAGTTGATTCACAACTGGATAAAAAATGCTATAAAATTAGAGACTAAATTGTATTGGGAAACTTTTCACGCCAAATACAAATGGACTTTGAATGGGCTCAAGTTCTGTATGTTTTGCTAGTTCTAGTTTAGAGAAAGTGGTTAATAATACAGAAAGAGCAACTTTTGCTTCCAGTCGAGCTAAAGGAGCGCCTAAACAAAAATGGATGCCATATCCAAAACCTAAATGTGGATTTGGGTGGCGTTCCAGCATAAAACGATCCGGTTGTTCAAACTTTTGCTCATCCCGATTAGCTGCCGCTACCCAGCTAATCACTTGAGATCCCTTGCGAATCGTATGGCCTCCAATTTCGACATCTGCCGTCGCAGTACGTCCAATTGCTTGGATTGGAGGATAGAATCGAAGAGTTTCTTCAATTAAGTTGGGAACCAAAGAAAAATTTTTTCGGACTGTTTCTTGAGTATTTGTATCTTCTACCATATATCGAACAGCATTCACAATGAGATTCGTTGTCGTTTCATTACCCGCGACTAATAATAAAATACAGAATTTGAGCAACTCTTCTTCCTTTAGTCTTTCTCCGTCCACTTCTGCTGCCAATAATAAAGAAATTAAATCATCTTTTGGGCTTCTTTGTCGCTCCTGTATGATTTCTTTAAAATAGTCATTCAGAAACTTGGCTCCTTCACGTCTTCTTTTCATCATCATATTAAAGGCCTCGTCCGAATCATCCTCGGCTCCAGACACAAGAATATCAGAATAGTTTTTAAAAAGTTCCCTGTCTTTTGCCGGGACTCCCAATATTTCCGCAATGATAATGACGGGAAGCGGAGCGGCAAAATCACGAATCATTTCCAATGTTTCTTTTTCCTTTGCTTGGTCCAACAGGGAGGTTGTAACGTCCTGAATTCGTTGAGAGAGCTCGTTGACAGCTTTGGGAGTAAACGTTTTATTAATAAGATTTCTCATTTTTGTATGTTTGGGCGGATCCATTATCAATATACTGTTTCTTTTGTCGCCGATCCCACGATTAGAGGAAAATAATGCAGGATTTTTTAAGATGAAATGAACATCTTCGTATCGAAATACATCCCAACATTCTCGAATGGGGTCATATCTTACCGGTGTTTTTTTTCGCAAAGTGTTATAAATAGTAAAAGGAAACAACTGATCTTGTACAGATTGAATCTCTTTCATAGGAATCAGATTTGCGTAACGTTTTGTTTCGTAGGAGGTTTTCTTTGCAGTGGCCATGATTTCATCTCTCTTTTAATTTTTATCGGGAATATTCGCCAGTAATGTTTTTCCTTTTTACCATAACATTCTAAAAAATTACTATCAACAGACATATTATGCAAAAAATGTCAATCAATCAAAATGCCTAAAAATTTGGTTTTGATCCATATCTCCTATTGGTCTTTCTACTTACCATGGTGGAGGTTGGTTCCATTTGCATAACGTTTATGGCGCTTTTTTGCGTTCCAACTAAAATCTATCAAGTTGAACCACTATAAATTTAGTTAGTCTATATGACAGCCAATAAAGGAAGGAAAAAGAGGATTTACTTGAAATGTAATATAGAAGTTGAGGGATTTTAAAAACGAAAGATATATAATGAAACTTTTATTCAGCGGTATGAAGGAATGAATATAATCTCATCTTAATAGTCGTAGTTTTACTTACGTGCTTCTTGGTTTCTTCAATTGGAAACATTGGTATCAGGAACGTGGGCAAGAATGATCATGCCAATGATGAAGAGAATAACAAGGCTAAACACACCTGCATTGGTGTTTCCTGTGAGCTGTGCTGTGAAACTGACTAATAATGGACCTAAAATAGAAGCAAACTTTCCGAAGATGTTATAAAATCCGAAAAATTCATTGGCGTTCTTTTTGGGAACAAGCTTCGCAAAATATGAGCGACTTAACGATTGAATGCCTCCTTGAGAGCTCGCAACAAGCATCGCTAATATCCAGAAGTCCAACGTTGTTTTTAAGAAGTAGGCATAGATGCAAACGATGATATAGACGAAAATGCCTGCATAAAGCATCTTTTTCTCTGTGAATTTTTCGGCCAATCTCCCGAACAGAATGGCAAACGGAGCAGCAACGACTTGGGTGACAAACAAAATCACTAACAGATCGGAAGAACGGATGCCTAAATCCGTTCCATACGCTGTGGACATCGTAATGACGGTACCGACACCGTCAATATAGAAAAAATACGCGAGTAAGAATAAAAACAGAGTGCGGTACTTTTTGATTTCTTTTAGTGTTTTCAGAAGCCGTTTAAAGCTCTCTGCAATGGGATTCGCTTCACGTTGAATATAAAAGGCTGCCGGACGTTTCGAAACATCGGTATGGTGAATAATCCCCACCAGATGGCGGTCATAAGGAAGGCTATTTTGCTTGCAGATGCGGTGGAAAGCGGAATTATTTTACTTTGAGCTAAAATAATGATCGCGATGCTTACGATAAACGGGATTGTGCTGCCGATATAGCCAAAGCTAAAGCCGCGAGCAGATACACGATTCATGCGTTTATCTGTGGTTACGTCGACAAGAAAAGCATCATAAAACACAGTGGCCCCGTTCGATCCGATGGCAGACAGGGTATAAATGATTAACAAGATAAGCCATTGATCACTTGGGATAAAAGCCAATAAAGCCGTAAAGGATACACCTAGGGCAAAAAAGAACGCAAAAAACCGTTTCTTCAATCCTTGATAATCGGCAATGGTCCCTAAAATAGGCCCTAACATGGCTATAATAAAGGTGAAAATGGAGATGGTGTAGCCTAAGTAAGCCGTAGAATCAGCAGCGCTGACGCCGGCATTTTGGGCAGCCGCTTTATAATATAAAGGAAAGACAGCTGTCGTAATGATAAGAGAATAAGCAGAGCTTGCCCAATCATAGAAAACCCAGCTGTTCTCTTCTGTTGTAAACTTTTTCATCATTTTGCCCCCCAAGTAAGCCCTACCTATCTCACATTTTACTTAAAAATTCGTTTGAAAAGACATAAGATTTAAAATTTAACATTCTTTACAAAAAAATAAATTTTTTAATTTGGGATTCTCCTGTGTTGCTGACAAAATGTAAAAAAACTCCAATGTAAATGTTATCAATGGAATATAATTCTAACCTTTGAGATGTGATTATTGCCTTAAAGTGTGGAGATGTCAATGTTGTTCCAGGAATATACAGTAAAAAAACAGATTTCTCTAAAACATACTTATTTTAATGGAGCTATCTACCTCCAGAATGAAAAAGAGAATGTGCCGAAAGTAGTTATGTTATGGCGGTAAGAAAAAGAAATACGGAACTCTTAAATTTTTTGAATGATATGATATTAAAATTTCGAGAAACAGGTAAGATTCAAAAAAATATCTAGGAAACCGAAACTTGTTTGTGTAACGAACCGTGTGCGGCTCCGCCAATATGGGTAGGAGATTTTTCGCTAATGAATTCGTGCCCCGGTTTTGCATCAACAATCAGATATCGTCCATTGTGGGAATGAAAAGAACTATAAAGGCGGGCAAGGGCATCCGGATAATTTCCGTATTGGATGTCATTTTCCTTTATCGCCAGATCCAAGATCGAAGCGTCCCCTTCCAACGTCCAAGACTGGTTATACGGATCCGTAAATTTGCCGTTAGGGCGGAATTGAAAGGTATCTTTCGCTTTTTCATTCGCCACATGAATCCAATCATTTTCTTTCCACGCAATAAAACCAATCCTTGAATCGTGTTTTAATTTAGAAGCAATCTCAGAAAAAGAAATGTTGTGATCCAATGTGTAGATAAAAGCCATCCGCTCATTCACAGCAAGGACAATTTGATCATTTTCCTTGATGGGTTCACCCAATTTAGAAATTCGGTAATTCTGTAATAAGGAGTTTAATGAAATGAGGGATTGGTTTTTGTCTTTTCCAATTGGGGATTGACCGCTGTCTCCCATGACAATCCACACTGCTTTTTTGAGCGCTTCGTCCCACGAGTCATAAGAATTTAAAATGTTTTGAAGCTGTTTATCGGCTTTTTCAATTCCCTTTATAGCCATTGGTCCATTTTATGAACAGTATGGTCATTGCTTGGCAAATAGGCAATTGTAAAAGCAGGAAGTTTCTTTTTTTGAATCAGGTATTTGACTTCTTGTGCGGAAAAGTGATCATTAAATCCAACATTTTGCCAGAAATGGTTATAACGGTTGTTCGGATCAAATTGTGAAAACCGTCCGAACGAAAACAAGATCGGTCCATTTGTCTTTAATTGTTTAGGCAATAAACGAAAGAAGGAAATAGGTTTTGGAACGTCAAGAGTTTGCTCATAATCGCCGCGGTATATAAGACCGTTAATCGAAGCAGAATGTTTTTTATTCTTTTCCAACTCTTCATGAATCGTTGTAACCAATTTGCTTAAATGTTGATTATTTAAATGATACAAAATGTCTTTTAAAACCTGTTTGGTACCAAGAGCAACAATTTCTTTTTTTCCGCTGCCATAATTGACAATCCGTTTTTCTTTTTCGTCATACCAGACGAGCCCGGGGATATTATGATGGTCCGGATACGTTCCGGTCAGCAATGTACTGTCGATCGTGACGGACATGGTGGGATAGGAACTAACCACATTTGGGTAATACTGTCCATTCCGTATAAGAAATTCAAGTGCCGGAACCCGTTTTTCTTTCATCGCTCTCTGTAAAGGTTCATCCATCAAAGAGTCAATCATTAAGAAAATGACAGGTCTTTTAGGCTGTGTAACCTGGTTTTCAACTTTTGTAAAATTGGAGTTAGAGGAGTTGTTTGAAAACAAGAAAAATAATAGGAGAATCAATCCAGTTACCGATAGTATTAAAGTGATTATTTTCAAAGTGACTCAACCCTTTTTATAGTTATCTGTTTCGTTTAATTCAAGTTATAGTATGGCAAATGACAACCTAACTATTCGTTTACGGGACAATCAACGTTTGGATACACTTCCTAATTTTGTTTTAAGGAAAAAGGCAGCTGTCAAAAAAAGCTGCATAGTAAAAAAACCTTTTGAGTAAATTATTTTTTACCTATTCCTTTTTCTTATGGGATGTATATATCGCTTTATGTATAAATATAAGAAAGGAGTTTTTCAAAACAGTCATGGTGCAAATGATAAAGGATATTGTGGAAGAAATAAGAAAAATGATCGTGGCATTAGTTGAATTTGATTATGAAGAGGCTTTAGAAGAAATGAACAAAAATTAATGGTTTTTAACATCATAAAAACCACGATGATAAAAGCTTTTGGATGACAGTGGAATTAATAAAGCTGATATGCGGATGATTGGGTGGGATATTTTGTTTATAAAGGGATTTAATCCCGAGAAAACCACGATGGAAATTAGTGTGCCGCCTAATATTTTCTCCCAAAAGGGCTTCGGTTGATGCGATTGAGCATTGGATGATCTATAAAGAGCATCCAAGTGTAGGTGCCATCGTTCACATACATGCTTGGATGGATAGAGTACAGGCATCCGAAATTAATTACCCCTGTGGTACCATTCAATTAGCTGAAACGGTAGCCGATTTAGTAAGGAAGGCAGATGATCCATCTAGAGCTATCATCGGGCTAAAAAATCATGGTCTTACGATTACAGGTCATAATTTGGATGACATTTTTGATCGAATTGAAGGACGAGTTGTTTCACAAGTTCCAATGTCGTAGATGACTATCATATTAAGGCTCCATAAGAAGTGTCTTCTGATGTTTAATGATATTCATTTCTATTTCTTTTACTTATAACAATGGGAGGGTTTCAATAGATAAAAATAAAACATTTCCAAGAAAGCCTCTGAGGTATAAGGCTTCTTCCTTTGATAATAAGAAAAGCTGGTGTATAATGAGTGTCACCTAAGTTAGGAATATTGTGATTTTAACCAATATTCCTACTAGCACAAACTCAACATAGAAACACACCGAAAGGAAGATAGGACATGTATGAACAATGGAATAAACAATTTATAAATGGTCAATGGAGAGAGGGAAAAGGTAAAACCGTTTATGCAGATAAAAATCCATATAACTGAAGAAACCCTAGTTGAGATTCGATTGGCTAGTGTTGAGGATATTGATGAAGCTTATCGTTCGGCTCAAAAAGCGCAACAAGAATGGAAACAGGTCAATGCTTACCAAAAGGTAGCCATCATGAAGAAAGCGATAGAATTGGTGAAAGAACGAAGAGAAGAATTGGTGAAAATTTTAGTGGAAGAAAACGACCCATACAAAAGCGAATATTGAAATTGATGCAGCAATCGGCATTATGAAAGAAGCCGCAACATTTCCTCTTCGTATGCAGGGAAAAATCATGCCCTCTGTGATTCCGGGAAAAGAAAATCGAATTTATCTCGACCCTGCAGGAGTGGTAGGGATTATTAGTCCTTTTAACTTTCCGTTTCATTTAACCATGCGCTCTCTTGCTCCAGCCTTGGCAGCAGGGAATGGCGTTGTGCTAAAGCTGGATTTGCAAACGATGATTTCTGGCGGATTGTTTATAGGCAAATTTTTTGAGGATGCAGGAATTCCGAAAGGGTTGCTCAATATCGCTGTTTGTAGTTCTTCAGAAATTAAAGATGCTTTTGTCGAACATCCTATCCCTCAGATTATTTCGTTTACAGGTTCCACACGTGTGGGACGCCATATTGGGGAACTTTGCGGAAGACATCTTAAACGTGTGGCATTGGAACTGGGCTGAAATGACGCCATGATTGTACTGAAAGATGCGGATGTTGAAAGAGCTGCTAGTTCTGCGGCATTTGGCAAATTTCTAAACAGTGGACAAATATGTATGGCCTTGAATCGGATCATTGTCGAACGCCCGGTATATGATGCATTTATAAAAGCTTTTGTGGATAAAGCCTCTCAAATTAAATATGGAGACCCAAGAAAGAAAGATGTAGTGGTAGGTCCACTTATTAACCATAAACAAGTAGAGGTGATCCAAAATTTAATTGACCAAAGCATTGAACAAGGGGCACGATACGCTTTACGAGGAAAAGTTGAGGGGAATGTCATTGCTCCTACGATCCTTTCAGATGTGGCATGGACCCCTGCATTTTCTGATGGAGAAGGAAAAGAAAATGGTGGTCCTACCCTTGCTGGCATTAGCAAAGAAATATGGCCAATTGCCTGTAATGGCCAATGGGAATCTTCATGATCCTGAAAAAACAAATGAAATGATCGAAAAAGGAGAAGCGGATGTCGTTACCATTGGTCGTGATGCCCTTGCAAATAGTGATTGGGTGAACAAAGTGAAAAACGGTGAAACGTTGAAAGAATTTGTACCAGAAAAATTTTTACACCCAAATGCCAAAATAAAGGATTTTGAAACCTAATATGATCATTGGCAGGAAAATAGTATAAAAGAATCAAAAAGGAAACTGGGGTAGGAAACCCAGCTTCCTTATTATCTGAATTGACCAAGGTTCCTTAAACAGATAGGAACGATAATCGGAAAAAATTTAAGAGGTTTTTTGTTTTGGTGTTTCAACCGAATTTTGATACTGTTTTTTTTCTTTTATTGTAGAATATTCCTGACGAAAAGATTTGACTAGTCCATAACACATAAACAGAAGAATAATCGCTAGCGGTAAAGCACTCACAATAATGGCGGCCTGCATACCAACTAGACCCCCTGTCCATAGTAAAATTGCAGAAACTGCAGCTAAAATGATTCCCCAAGTAAATGTAACGAGGAAAGGAGGGTTTAAACTTCCATTCGTCGTTTGCATTCCAAGAACAAATGTAGCGGAATCAGCGGATGTAACAAAAAAGATCATAATTAGAATGACTGAAAGGACGGAAAGAAGTCCTCCAAAAGGCATTTGTTGTAATACAAAAAATAAAGAAGTTTCTAAACTTTGTTTTGCAACATCTAATCCTTTTATAAAATCATAGTAAATGCCAGTTCCACCCATTACTCCAAACCATAGTGAACAAACCAAACTTGGGACGATTAATACGCCAATAATAAATTCACGAACCGTACGTCCTTTGGATACACGAGCAATAAAAGTTCCAACGAATGGCGTCCATGAAATCCACCAAGCCCAGTAAAAAATTGTCCAGTCTTTTACCCATTGATTGTGTTGTGAATTAAATGGTGCAAAACGCAATCCCATGCTTGGCAGATTTTGAAGATATGCACCGAAAGTTGTGGTGAATAACTCTATTAAATATTGTGACGGGCCTATGAATAGGATAGATAGAAACAAGATAACTGCCAAGATCATATTTATGTTGCTTAAATATTTAATTCCCTTTGAAACTCCTGTCGCTGCAGAGGTTATAAAAAGGAAAGTTGTGATCATAATAATAATCAATTGAACTTTAAAGTTAATAGGTAATCCAAGTAAATAGTGCAATCCACTATTGATTTGTGCTGCCCCTAACCCTAAAGATGCAGCAACACCAAATACAGTAGCAAATACTGACACAATATCCACTATATATCCAATTGGACCGTTGACTTTATTGCCAAGTAGAGGATATAAAGTTGCACTCATTAAACCGGGAGAATTTTTTCGGAATTTATAATAAGCCAAGGCAAGCGCTACGACTGCATAGATGGCCCATGCATGAAAACCCCAGTGCAGATACGTATATTGTAAGCCTATTTTTGCAGATTCAGCTGTTTGAGATTTTCCAAATGGAGGATTTGCATAATGTGAGATGGGCTCTGACACTCCATAAAATAAAAGTCCAATTCCCATTCCAGCACCAAATAACATAGCAAACCATGAGGGAGTACTAAATTCAGGTTTTTCGTCTTGTTTTCCAAGTTTAATATTTCCAAAACGACTAAAAGCTAGGAGTAAAGAAAAAATTAAAAAGAAAGTAGCCGTATATTCATAGAACCAGCCAAAACGGTCAAGTAAATAACTTTGTACTGTTGTCATCACACGTATTAAATTGTCTGGAGTGACGACTCCCCAAAGGACAAAAAAAACTCCAATGATCAGCGAAATCCAAAAAATGTTTGTTGTTTTCTTCACGATCTTCCCCCTTTAAAAAATTCAAAATGAAATAAGACAAATTAAAATTTATTGTTTATTTTTAACATCACCCCTTTATTATTGTAAACATACTTTCTATCATAATTCAAATCTACTTGGCTGTTTAACAATATACTAAACGGCAAATAAGAGAATTCGTTCGACTGAATATATATATCACCACGCTTCTTGACAGGGACTTCTATGGCCATGATTTTGTGGAAAAAGAGAAAATTACATCATTTTGCAGGAAAGCGGCTGTCATGACCACCACTCCGTATCAAGTTATAGTTATAGAGATGTAGGATGTAATGGCCAAAACTGTACATTTTTCGTTTGCCATAAACTTATCAAACACACGTAAGTCATGAGGAAGAAAAACTGTATAGTTTATTTCTCTTTTATTCGTATTTGCCCATGAAAATTAAAGCGTCTGAAACACTATCAAGTTATGTACATGGCCAATCCATCTTGTTGATAGGAACCAATCACTTTAATTTTATAAAGGAAAAAATCAACCAAAGAGAAAAAGAACCCTATTTTCAACAGGGTTCTAGGAAGATAAAGTATGATGAATAATTTTTTCAAGAATAAGGGATAAAAGCATACTAATATTCATTTTTTCCAATCCATTCTATCCAGTAAAGAAGTTATATGAGCCAGATGATGTTTCGAATGCCAAGCATATAATGCAAGGGCTTGGTTTAAATCCGTTTTTCCATTTTCTGGATGTATAAAACAACGTGAGAAATCTTTTTCATCCATCGAGAGAAGCAAATCAACCCAGCGGCTATGTACGGCTTTCAGCAAGGTGATGGAAACAGTAGGATCTGTTTACAAACTGTCAGGAAGTTCTGCCCACTTTTTTTCGTTAAAAGGCTTAATCGTTGGTTGATCTTCTGTTAAAGCGAATTTAAACCGAGTATATGCGTTTATATTGGAGTCTGCTAGATGATGGATGACTTGCCGCACTGTCCAACCGCCGTCCCGATAAGGAGTATTTAATTGCTCAGGATTTAAATCTTTGACAGTTTGGTTCAAGACGTTTGGAAATTCTTTTAATTCTTGAATAAAATGCTTTCTTATTTCTTGATCGAAATGTTGCGGCAATTCAAATCGTCCGATCGGATATCGTAAATTTTCCATTTTGGATCCTCCATTTCTTAATTTTTTAAAATATAAAAAATAATATCATAAACAAAAAAATAACCCACCATCATTTCTATTAAATAGTCATGATCAAAAGAGATAAAATGATAATCAAATGAATCTCTGCTTTCCCGAATTGGATGAAATAAACGGATCTATCCCGCTATTAGGAGCAGAAGATAAAAGCATGCTTGGAAATGATTCGAAAGTCAACAGGGTTCTAGGCAAAGATATGGTGACGGAAATCCGAACCGAAATTGGGCTAATCCGTATTATTGCAGAGTGAATCACGTGGCAAATAACTTGTCACTATAATAATGAGGGGCTGACTCTACATCGAAAAAGGAGATGTTTAGTCAGCCCTTTTTTCAACTGTTTTAACCTCGTTTCACAAAAAGAGGAAGTTCGGTATGTCCCATTTCACGTACGTACACGAAAAGCTGCCCTTTATGATGAATTTCATGATCCATCGCTGTTTGAAGAAATTGATGGGCAGGGATTTTCATGCCAAAACTTTCCGTAAGGTCAAGGATGCGGTCTAATTCTTCATCTGTAAGCGATTTTAATAAGCTTTTAGTTTTTTCTGTATAGATTTCTGCCATTTTGCGCAAGTCTGATTCGGTTTCCTCGATTTTTTCTTTGAGCACTGCTGGATTGCCGCTCTTTGCGACTTTTGCAAGTTTATAAAATGTCACAAGTATATGTGTAACGAGGTCTTTTGCTGACATGGAGGTCGGCGTTGGTTTATAGTCATAATGTTCCTTTTCGATTTTGTTCACTAGTTCCGCTGTAACGCTGCGATGGGCCAAAAAATATTGAACAAGCTGGCTTGTGCGGTTCACAGTTTAACTCCTCCTTGAGAGAAAGCATATTGCTTCCATGAAAAAGTTTTTTGCAAAAAAATTAGTTTGAAACACATGTAAGCATATTTAAAACACTATTCAACTTTTTTATAAATTAGCCAAAAATTCCTTTATCTTTTAACTTAAGCACTTCTTCTCTCGTATAACCTAACTCTTCTAATACTTCCTCTGTATGTTCTCCTAATAGACTCCCTACATGTTTATATTGGGCTTTTCCAGCTGAAAATTTGATCGGGCATGCGATTTGCTTTTGAGTCGTTCCATCCTTTTTAGGAACTTCTACGATCATTTCTCGCGCTTTCAATTGGGGATGTTCACTTGCTTCAGAAAAGGTAAGGACTGGTTCTACGCATGCTTGAAAGTCGTAGAAAATATCACACCATTCGTTAAACGTTTTTTGTTGAAATGTCTTTTGAACCTCTTCTTTGAAAACATGAATGTCTTCTAGATTTTCGCTCATTGCAAGATGGATTAAATCAGGTCTCCCAATCCCTTCACATAATGCTTTCCGAAACGGTGGTTCAAGACTCCCAACTGAAAAATAGCGGCCATCTTTTGTTTCATAATAATCATAAAAAGTCCCACCATTTAACAGCATTGATTCTGGTTTTATTTCCACACCTCCTGCCAAAACTCCTGAACCATAAATGGCATTTAAGGCGAATGCAGCAGCCGTCATACTTATATCCAGCCATTGACCTTCCCCGGTTTTTTCTCGATAGTAAACGGCTGCTAAAATGGCAATGACGGCATGCAGCGACCCGCCCGCAACATCCGCTACTTGTATACCTGAAGCAATTGGTTTTTCTCCATTTCTTCTCATACCGTCGGCTACACCTGATAGAGATAGATAATTGTTGTCATGTCCAGGACGATCTTTGTAAGGGCCTGATTGCCCAAATCCTGTAATGGAACAATAAATGATTCGGGGATTAATTTTCTTTAAAGCTTCATATCCAACACCTAACCGATCCATCACACCTGGCCTGAATTGTTCAATGATAATGTCATATTCTTTCACTAGGCGCTTTACTATCTCCACAGCTTCTTGCTTTTTTAAATCCAGTGCGATCGAGCGCTTCGAACGATTTAAATAACTGTGAGATGTTGATTGTTCACCATCCATTGGAGGAAATTGCCTTATCAAATCATGCCTTGTTGGAGACTCGACTCGCAACACATCAGCCCCTAAATCTGCTAACATCATGGATGCATAGGGTCCAGGCAGTAGACTTGAAAAATCTAGTATTTTTAAATCATGCAAAAGAGTCATTCTAACACCAACTTTTTGAATATTTCATTATAATGATCTTAAAACTGAAGACGGTAAGTGAAAAAACTTCTTCCAAAAGACCCTCTTTTGTATGTAAATATTTTACTTTAAAGGAAAATCATATAGAACCCCTTTTCATATGATAATTCGTTTGTTTTTCTGACGAATAAGAATGATCAATGGAATGGCTCCAGCTGGTTGAATAAGAAGAAAACAACAAATAGGAATCGCGATAGATCCTATAATTTGGGAAACGAATGTATTCATCTTGAAGGTAGATGGTCAAACGGTTCTTATTCCATCAAAGACTCTTGATACAACAGTAGAGTGTAGTGCTTTTCACTGATGTTTGGGATTAAGAATGGCGACAATCTTCCTACGGTAGCTATGTAGTAGTACTAAACAAAATTCTATTGAAAGAGGGAGCGAAGTGAATCAACTTTCATCGTTCCGGTTGCTTTGGATTAGCCAATCCATTGCTAACTTGGGAGATTCATTGTATATCTTAGCTATAGTAACTTTCATTTATAATAGTACGGGTTCAGCTGCCTTTGCAGGACTGTTTCCTGTTTTGCGGGTATGTGCACAAGCGCTGAGCGGATTTTCGGCGCCTCTGCTTATGGATCGTTTTCGGCTTGATTTTCTTTTATGGATGTCCGAAATGGGGCAAGCTATTTGTTTCGGGTTCATGTGTGTTCTATTCATTGCCTTACCTTCTCACTGGCTGATTCCAACGGTTCTTTTTTTAGTATTAGGTATTTCAATTCTTCATGGATGGGGGATTCCGGCAAGAAATGCACTTGCCCCTCGATTAGTTCCACCTGATTCATTGATGAAGGCCAACAGTTTACTAGCCACTTCGGATCAAATGGTATTACTAGTCGGTTGGTCATTGGGCGGGATTTTGGTTGCCGGATTGGGAATTCTTCAAGTGTTAGGGATTACTACCATCATGATGTTCCTTTCGGCGCTGGCTCTTTTCTTTGTGAAAGACCCTTCCAAGATCGTTCCATCCAATCAAAAAAAGCCAAAACCATGGGATCGTATGAAAGAAGGATGGAGCATAATTTTGACGAATCCCCTCCTTCGTACGTTATCCTTAATGGAGATAATCAGTGGTCTTGGAGAAAGTATATGGGCTGGATCCATCATTTTAGTATTCGTAAAAGGAGTATTGCATAAGGGGGAGGATTGGTGGGGATTTATCAATACCAGTCATTTTGCGGGAACCATTCTCGGAGGAGTACTTATTTGGAAGATGTCAAAAAAGATTGAAAATTGGATCATATTCAGTATGTTGATCGGATCTTTAGGAATCGGCGTATTGACGATGATATTTGCTTTATCCGCCAATCCTTGGTTTGCATTAGCAATAGCTTTATTAATGGGGCCGCCTTATCAATTACGAAACATTGCACAAAGAACTCTTTTACAGTCTCATACAACCGCAGAATGGCTGCCAAAGGTATTGGCTGCTTTTGGAACCCTTACATTTGTATCGTATGGATGTTCTGTTCTTTTAATGGGTTGGATCGCTGATCATTGCACAGTTCAATTTGTTTATATTTTCACTGCTGGATTAAATATTATTTCTGCTGTTCTAGCTCTAATGGCCAAGAAAAATACATCCATTTGATACGAATTCAAAGTGAGGAAGAAAGAGTTAGGAATTAAGATGGTCACGTATCGTTTTCATAACGCCATCGGCCAATTCTTTCTGATCGGTTCACTTGTTACAATCCTGCTCGATCTTTTTATTAATACGCCAAATCAAGTATTCAGTTTGAAGTTGTGACCAGACAAATCCGCCAATCATTAAACATACATAGAGTTTTCGATCTTGGTGTTTTTCTTTTCGTCTATTCACGAATATAGTTAAGAAAGCTGTTAGGATATGGGCAACTATTGGCAAAAAAATTTTCATTTGTATCACCTGTTTTGTTTGGTTCGTGACAATCTTTACTGGCTGTTTTCACTTCCATCATGATGGAATTAGTATTTGTAAATAGTCAATGGATTATGATCATTTTTTGAATAAAAATTGGTGGACAAAAAAATGAAATTAAGGTATTATAATCTCGAATTAAAGATATTTAATTTAAAGAAAAAATCTTTTGTATGATGTTGTTGTCATTAAGACAACAATAAAATATCTTTAATAATATCACAACAAAAGAAAGGCGGAAACATAATGGCAAAAGTTTTATACATTACTGCACATCCATTTGATGAAACAAAATCTTTCAGCATGGCTGCAGGAAAAGCGTTTATCGACACTTATAAAGAAGTAAATCCAAATGATGAAGTTATACACATTGACCTTTACAAAGAAAATATCCCACAAATTGATGCGGATGTATTAAACGGATGGGAAAAACTTCGCTCTGGAAAAAAATTTGAAGAACTTTCTGCAGATGAACAAGCAAAAGTGGGACGCCTCGCTGAGTTATGCGACCAATTTGTAGCCGCTGATAAATATGTGTTCGTCACTCCAATGTGGAATTTTTCTTTCCCGCCCGTTATGAAAGCATACATTGATTCGGTTGCAGTAGCTGGAAAAACATTTAAATACACCGAAGAAGGTTCTATCGGTTTGCTAACAGACAAAAAAGCACTACATATCCAAGCACGGGGCGGTATTTATTCAGAAGGCCCTGCAGCCGATATGGAAATGGGTCATCGTTATTTGCAAGCGGTAATGAATTTCTTTGGTGTTCCTTCTTTTGAAGGTTTATTTATTGAAGGACAAAATGCTATGCCTGAAAAAGCGCAAGAAATCAAAGAAAAAGCCATTGCTCGTGCAAAAGATTTAGCTCATACATTCTAATTTCAACCATCAGGCTTTTGCTTCCACACCCGATATATGAAAAAACAGGCTGGTTCAATACTCTTTTAGCGATGTTGAACCAGCCTTTCTTTATGCAAGATCCGTTTTTCTTTTGATTTTAAATAAGAATGGAAGGATCGTCATAAGTGAAAAGATTTTGTTTTTGTCATTTGTGATAAACTTTCACGGTCCTTTTATTTTTGCTGAAGCCCATGCATCAAAAATTGAATGGTTCGTTCAATTTCTGCTTTTTCCGTTTCATCATCCCAGTTGTGATGCGGCAATACGATAAACCGAGTGATGAAAAATCCAACTATGGTTGTAATGATCATCCGAATGGCAGACTCTGGAGGGATCATGACAATCTCTCCCTTTTTTTGGAAATGTTCAATAATTTTTTTAAACTTCTCATACACATGTTTCGTAAAAATAAACTGCAATTGCTCCTTGATTTCAGGAAGAAATGCAATTTCCTGCCAGAATACACGAATTGCAGGCAAATATTTCTTAACAAAATCATAACGATTTTTGAGAAGCACTCGAATAAAATCTTCGAAATGTTGATATTCGTTTTCAAATACTTCTTTCACAAATTCCTTTGCCAAAAACGGAGCAACGGATTTAATCAGTGTTGGATTCACAATCGCTAATAATAAGTCTTTTTTCGTCTTATAATGGCGAAAAATCGTTCCTTCAGCCACGCCTGCCCTTTTGGCGATTTCACTCGTCGAAGTAGAGGCATATCCTTTTTCAGCGAAAATTTCAATGGCCGCTTCTAAAATTTTTATTTGCTTTTCGCTCAGTTTGACATCTTCACCGTTCACTTTCAACAGCTCTTTGATCCACTGTTGCTCGTTCATTCATACTACCCCTTACAGTTTTCGGTATTTTTTTAATGCTATCACATTTAATATCATAAACAAAACGGAAAAGCCAAGTAATACATAGGCGTCTTGGGCAATTTCATTCCAGCCGTTGCCGCGAATCATAATTTCCCGAAGCGCATCCGCTCCGTATGTGAGAGGCATAACAACGCTTAATGAACGAAGCCACTCTGGCATGGTTTCTAGGTTAAACAACCCGGAAAAGAAAATTTGCGGGACAATGACCAACGGTATAAATTGAAACATTTGCAGTTCATTATTAGCAAAGGCAGACAGCAACGTTCCCAAAGTTAAAGCGGTCATGGCCAATAAAAATGTAATAAAAAGGACGTATAAGAATGAGCCTTCCATTATCATGTCAAGAATATCAATCGCAAACCAAGAGATTAAGCTCGCCTGAAAAGTGGTAAAAATCCCAAATCCGATGACATACCCTACTACGATTTCCCAACGTTTTAAAGGAGTGGCTAGTATTCGTTCCAATGTTCCTCCTGTGCGCTCGCGAAGGAAAGAAACACCTGCGATTAAGAATACGAAAAAGAATATGAAAAAGCCGATTAACACCGGTCCGAAATAATCGAATAACGCCATATCTTCTGAACCGTGTAAATAAGACGTTTTTAAATGCATGGATGGTGTTTGAGGAGCTAATTCTTGCATCGCTTTTTGCACCGTCAAAAGGACAGCTTTATTCACATTGGGATCGCTTCCTTCTAACGTCATCTTTGGAGCTCCCTTATCCATTTCCATAAAAGCATCCACTTGCTGCGTTTTTAATTGATGATGAGCGGTCGTTTTTGTCATTTCTTTAACATCCGCATCATGTTTGGCTAACTTCTCAACAACAACTTCAGGAACGTTGGGATCAACCGCAATCGTTGGTTTATAATCTTTTCCATTAAACACAAGATTCATTAAAAAAAGGATAAACATGGGAGCCACAATCATGAGCGCAAGTGTACGTTTGTCTCGGAAAAATTGGCGAATGATACGAATGACGATCGCGCGGACTCTCATTGTCGTGCACCTCCAAAATATAAAAATGCTTCTTCAATGGTTCGAGAATTCGTCCGGTTCTTTAATTCCTCCGGACTGCCTAACGCGATGAGGCGACCGTCGCGAATCATGGCAAGACGTCCACATTTGTCTGCTTCATCCATGACGTGAGTAGTTACGACAATCGTTGTTCCGTTTTGTCGAATTCGGTCCAGTTCATCCCAAATGGCTTGGCGAAGCAATGGGTCAATTCCGACTGTTGGCTCGTCTAGGATTAAAACTTCCGGCTCATGTAATAAAGAAACGGCAAGTGACAAACGCCGCTTCATCCCACCGGAAAATTGGCTGACGCTCTTTTTTAAATGATCTGTTAAATTCACCAGCTGCATGACTTCGTTGATACGCTGCTTTTGCTTTTTCCCTTTTAATCCATAAATAGAAGCGAAAAACTGTAAATTTTCAAGGGCTGTTAATTCATTGTATAAGGCATCAGACTGTGCCATAAAACCAATTTGTTTCATGACATGAAGGTTTGGCATTTTTGTATTCAACACATCGATCGTTCCTTCGGTAGGTTCATCGATTCCAGCGATCATTTTGACAATTGTCGTTTTTCCAGCCCCAGAAGGTCCAAGCATTCCAAAAATTTCCCCTCTGAAAACTTCTAATGATACATCTTCAATGACTTTCTTTTTCCCAAAACGTTTAGACACGTGTTCCAAAGAAATACACGGTTTTTCGGGCATAGAGTCTCCTTCCTTTCTTGAGTGATTACTCACTTTTATACTAAACGGAAAAAAGGATTTTGTAAAGTGAGTAATCACTCATTATTAATGACCATTCACTGTTGGCAGTATCTTTTCCTTTTTTGATATGGTTTAGAAGGGGAAAACGTTAATAGTATGAATTTGGAAAATTATATTTATTCTGTTCATAAGACAGGTGAGCAGCTGCTTCAAAACGATAGGAAAATAGGAGTGGTAGAAATAGAACGTTATATGCTTCATAAAAGTATTCGATCCACGGAATCGAAATCGTATCTCTTCGTTGAAAGAAATTCATTTTTTAATGATCATATCTTTTATGTAAGTGGAACCGATCTTATAGATGTACCATACCTTTTTATGAAATTTTTCACATTTTTTCATTTTTATCTTGCAAATCGGAATCATTACGTTTTAAAATGTGCTAGTAAGGATCAATTATCTATTGGTGGAATAAACAGGTTAGTCCAATGAAAACATTCCAAAGATAGAAGTATCGTTTGGAAAAAATAAGTGCCCAAATACATAAACATTTACTTGGCGATACTGTGATTTTGGGAATGGTTGCTGGATAAAAAGAGGGGGGAGTCTCAAATAGATAAAATTCATTCATACAGCTAAAGGCAACAGAAAGCCGCATTTACTTAGATAAGGAACGATCGGATCGAAGAGATGTTTCTTTTAAAATTTTTGATTAGCAGGGGAATTTGGCAGAGCCGGAGGCAAAACCGTATTTTCAGCAAACTGGGGGTATCGTGACAATCATTAAATCGTAATGATTTCGATTATCAAAAAGAGTATTTCTACGTAGTGGATGGGACAATTATGGAGAAAGTATTCAAATAAGTTGGGGTGAAACATAAGGTGATCGAATGACGGGATTGGTCATGATTGGTATTCATATGAACCAATTAGCCATTGAACAATCGTTGGATCAGTGTTTGCTAACGGAAGAAGAGAGTCAACAAGATTGGTCTTTATTTAAGGATCCAATTCCACCATTTTTAGCATCTTATTAACCTAAAGGAGAGAAAATGAGAGTCAAAATTACATTAGCTTGCACAGAAACTGGAGATCGAAATTATATTACTACGAAAAATAAACGTACACATCCAGAGCGTTTAGAATTAAGAAAGTATTCACCGCGTTTAAAAAGATATACATTGCATCGGGAAACGAAATAACGTCAAACTCAGTTTTTCAAGAAATGAACGTAGTATCGATTCTCTTATCGCTAGGATGTTTCTTTATGTGGGAATTATATGAAAAGACGACATCGCTTTACCATCATCGCAAGACAGGGTGAAAACATGAATTTTCAACTTCCGCCAAAAAAAGAAAGGCATAGATTGTTTGGATCTGTCTCACCGGGTACAAAAATAAAACCAACTCAAAAACACGAGATGGTAGATATACAAAGTCAAAAGAATCATTTCTTAATTTCTATCGATCAAGTTGGTATCAGCAACGTAAAACTGCCTGTTAACGTAAATAGTCTACTGTCTCCGAAACAACAAACGACCATAGCGACGTTTTCTTTAACTTCCAGTCTACCGCATAACCAGAAAGGGAACAACATGAGTCGGTTTATGGAACAGTTAGAACAATACAGGCATAAAGGATTTACGTTGAATTTTTCTACTTTACATGATTTTGCACGAGAGTTGTCACAACGAATAGAGCAAAAAGATACGAAAATAGAAGTGAGTTTCCCGTGGTTTTATGAACGTACAGGACCTTCTTCGGAGTGAACAGGTCTTAACCATGCCCATGCAAAAATGGTGACTCAATACCATCAGCAATCGGGCTTTACAAATGAAGCGGCATTAACTTGCGGAATTACAACGTTATGCCCTTGTTCAAAAGAAATAAGTGAGTACGGGGCCCATAATCAGCGGGGATATGTGGCCATGAGGTTCAACTTTCACCTCGTTATCAAGATGAAACGGACTGGAAGAAAGTTTTATTACATGCAGCAGCATCTAATGCGAGTGCATGTATTCATCCTGTATTGAAGAGAACAGATGAAAAGATAGTAACCGAACAAGTTTATGAAAATCCGCGTTTTGTAGAAGATATGGTACGTCTTGTGGCGGCAGATCTTTACGAAATAGAGTGGATGGAATCGTTTACAATCGAATGCAGAAATGAGGAATCTATTCATCTGCATGATGCTATAGCTTCCATTACCGTTCAAAAATAATGATAAACGGATTAATGGTTTAGAAAAAATCCCGCGTTTTCATTTATAAATTAAAACGGCAACAATGGTAATCTCCTTATCAATAAACAGTTCTTGCGACGAAATGTAAAATAAAGTATTCGTTTCTTTGAATTTATTGGTCGAAAAGAACGCTTCAAATCATTTTCAATGTTCAGGAGGAATGATGATGAATAAAAAGAAAATACCGGTTACAGTATTGAGCGGGTATTTAGGTTCTGGCAAAACCACGATACTCAATCATATTTTGAACAATAGGGATGGCTTAAGAGTTGCCGTAATAGTAAATGATATGAGCGAAATTAATGTAGATGCAGATCTGGTAAAGCAGGGTGGAGGGTTGTCTCGAACGGATGAGAAGCTTGTTGAAATGTCTAATGGCTGTATTTGTTGTACACTTCGAGAAGATCTATTAATAGAGGTTGAGAGAATCGCTAACGAAGGAAACATCGACTATATTCTCATCGAGTCTACCGGGATTAGTGAGCCTGTACCAGTTGCCCAAACTTTCTCTTATATTGATGAAGAAATGGGAATTGATTTAACTAAATTTTGCCGATTAGATACTATGGTAACAGTAGTAGACGCTTATCGTTTTTGGCACGATTTTCAATCAGGCGACAGTTTACTGGATCGCAAGGAAGCGGTAGGAGAAAACGATACGAGAGAAATCGCAGACTTACTGATTGATCAAATTGAATTTTGTGATGTTCTGATCATCAATAAATGTGATCTTGTGACGAAAGAGGATTTGGACATACTTGAAAATGTACTGAAAACTCTCCAACCGGATGCTAAAATCATCCGTACGATCAATGGAGTAATCAGACCAAATGAGATATTAAATACGGGTCTATTTGACTTTGAAAAAGCAAGTTCTTCCGCTGGTTGGATAAAAGAATTAACAAGTGGACATCAAAATCACACACCGGAAACAGAGGAATATGGCATTTCTTCTTTTGTATATGCAAGGCGTCTTCCTTTCCACTCAGAACGATTTAACAATTGGATACACTCTATGCCCAAAAATATCGTGAGAGAGAAAGGGATTGCCTGGTGTGCAACTCGAAATGATTTGGCATTGCTGCTGTCGCAGGCGGGTCCTTCTGTATCCATAGAACCTATTTCTTATTGGGTAGCCTCCCTGCCTAAGCGGGAACAAGAACAGATTTTTAGAGAAGAGCCTCAACTATTAGATGATTGGGATACTCAGTTTGGAGATAGACATACGAAACTTGTTTTCATAGGTAGAGATTTAAACCCACCTGAATTGATAGAAGATTTAGATAAATGCCTTCTAACTCCTGATGAGTTTGATCGTGATCGGAAATTATTGGAAGATCCATTTCATTGGAATTTGCAGCAGCGATAAAAAGAATGTGTTTTTTTGCCAAATAGACAGTTTATAGAATTTTATGAGCAATGATCGGTTCACTCTTTCTTATATTCATATAATACATAGAAAGGAGAAGTTATGCTGTTAAGAAAATTTGTTTCTTATGAAAGATTCATGGAAGAATCTAAAAACAATATAAGGAAAGAGAATTAGAACAATTAGAAAAGAATAGGGACAAATTTAGAAAAACGCTTTCTTGCAAGACGAATAAATGAGAAGAAGTTTTAGTCCTACAAATGCATCCATATGACGGACAGATCAGCATGCAGACAAAGCGAAGCACTTAAAGCTTTGTCTACATGCTTTTTTTATTGTAAAAAACAAGGATAAGCCAATAACATGGGATTATATATATTTTTTTGTTTGAAATAATATGGTCATAAAGCAAATGAGAAACTTTACGCTAAGGGGAATGGATATCTTGATGTCCATCCTAAATCTAAAACGTGAATCTTCCATTCCCCAAATGTTATACAGCCTCAGCACCTCAAACACTAGTGAGCGTCATCATAATATCGCTTAAAAAACGGAATATTCCTAATTATCTGTCTGCAAATGAGACAATGCCGATCTGCTGGTATTATGAAAACTAGATACTTCCTTTAAAAAGCTTTCCCTTCACTTAGTGGTAAGATTGTGTTTTCAACTGCTTCCTTTTCGATATCTCTTCCGATAGGTTCCCATTTTATTAAAACGGTTGCGATCAATCCAATCGTGGGGATAATTGTCAAGAAAAGGATGGTAGTTTGAAAACCTACCAAAGACAGGACGACAGGAAATATAAAAAAGCCTAATATACTTCCGACACGGGTTGTACCTTGTCCCCAGCCCGTTCCTAAACCACGCAATTCCGTAGGATAGGAAAGAGTCGCCATCGCCATTCCTTGTGAACCTGGACCAAAAGAGTGACCAAATATAAATAAAGCGAGAAAAATTGTAGGTAATATGACAGAGAATTGATTACCCGTTATACCTAAGGTCAATAAACTGCCCGCAGCGATAACGTAACCTATAATCGCAAGTCTTCGAATTCCTAATTTTTCTGTAAGGTATGATTGAGTAAATCCCCCTATGACCCCAAATATATTAAAAAATATCGTCCCAATAATGGCGTAAATCAAATCTTTTCCAAAAATCATAGAAGAAATGGTAGGGATATAAAAACCAACAGCGAAATATTCCATGCTTTGTGTGCAAGTTATTACAGAGGCTAATAATGTACGTATTTTATATTTTCCATGGAAAATCGCTTTATACGATAGTTTTTTTGCAGGAATTTCAAGGTTTTGGTCCTTATTGGGAACAATCACAGCTTTTATTTTATAAGTATTCTCCAAAACATTTGCTGCATCCTTTAGAGGCAAGTGATAGGCTGCCCACATCGGACTTTCATTCATGAACAGATATCTTGTGATCAAGACGATAAGAGCGGCTACTGCTCCAAAACCAACCGACCATCTCCAAAGGTCTTCTTGTTGTTCAAAAAAATAAAAAGGGAAAACAACGAAGCCTGTAACGGTGGCGGCTAAGTACCATAACGGGCACCACAAGTTTACATACTGTCCTTTCTTCTTCAAATTGCTATACTCAGCAATAAAGCTTAAAGCAACTGGCACATCTAACCCGACGCCTATCCCCATCAAAAAACGGAAGATGGCGAGCCAGAATAAATTAGGGGAAAGTGCTGCTCCTAAAGCAGAAAATACCATAAAAAACAAGTCTATAAGAAACATCTTATTTCTTCCAAACTTATCTGTATAATATCCTCCGAGTGTAGCGCCTAACAAAGCACCTAAAGCCATGATCGCCGTAAGACTCCCCAGTTCCGTGGGGGAGAGATGAAATTGCTCTTTTAATTGATCTGTTCCAATGCCCAGACTAGTGAAATCATAGGCATCTACAAAAATCCCTCCTAATGCGACTAAAATAATTTTCTTTCCTTTTGGGGTGACGGGATTGGAATTGACAAAGTCAATAATATCCTGTCTGGAATGAATCTTGTATTCCCGAATACTCATCTCCTTACTCCTTTCCAATAAAGTTTGAGATTTATTTTAAACGCATTATTCCTATAAATCAAGTTGGTTTTTAATATAGAATGGAAAAAATGAAAATAAAACTTTAAGGTATTGACTTTTAAATGGCCTGTTGCTAATATTTAGAAAAATAAATCAATTAATTCCGATAAGAATAGTATTGATTATAGTATTCCAGCATAACATCTGAGTTCCTTTTTACAAGGCGTATTTGAATCTCTTTAGCTTATTAATCACTACATTAGGGAGGAAATCTATATGCCAAATAACAATCTAATCTATTGGGAGCCACCCGTTCGAAAAGAAAAGAAAAACTCCCTAAGGGAGAACAAGTATTTAAATATGCCGGATTTGAGTTTTTTTCATTGGTGCCATCAACAATACGGCATCAATAGAGGGGTCTATAACACCATTGATCACTGGTTTTATGAACATGGGTTGGAAGAGATTATTTCTCGACGAATCTATATATTAGCTTTTCTTAAATTTGTCAGGGAGACAGAAAATGGATCCGGGCAGCATAAATTTATCCGTTTTGGAAATGGGGGACTTACAAAAAAATTGATTGAATTTTTTCATACTAAATAATTCAAGCGAGATATCAAGACACAACTGGCATTTTCTAAAAGAAATCACTGGCCGATTTCAAGCCATAAACAGAAAAGAATCCTTATTATTTTCATTTTTTCTATTGATAGGTGACTGGACAACCAGAACCTCCTATAATTTGCCGCAAGGATCAGAATGGCAACATAGGGGGTTTTCTTTTTTAAAAAGTGAAAACGTAGATGTCTTTCGTTTACGGAAATTTCAATTATTTTCTTCCTGCGGAAGTGTGGAAGCCGCTATACGACCCATTTTCAAACTCCCTATAGCAAACGATCGTTAGAAGATTCTATTATCTCAATTGAATTTGCGAAAGAACGCCCGCAAGACTTTGGTTATTCGACAACGGTTTATTCTTAAGAGAGAATGTTTTCACTTTTATTACGTTAAAGGCGAGTTAATTAATAAGAATAATAGAATTTATAATGAATGAGGAGGAACCTTATGTCTACTTATAACGATTCAAAGCTAAACGAAATTCTTGCAGCAATTAATAATTTAGATTATGGATCCATATTAATTACGATACATGAAGGAGAGATTACCCAATTGGATATTACGGAGAAAAAGAGATTTCCTCTTACAAAAAATCGAGTCACTGATATTCAAAAATCAGCCTCTAAAAGATCATTCCGGTAAAAATTTTTTATCGAACCTTAAGCCTTTTAAGCACGGATAGGCCGACTGAAAGAATAGACAGTTTATAACGGCTTTAGAACGAAACAGAAACGAAGATTCGTAATCATCATTTAAATTTGAAAAGGGGTATATTAAATGAGTTTAACTGTAAATCCTGTCGAACAGCTATACAATGAAGTGAAAGAATTTCGAAAAGCTGCGCATTCCGTTAATCCTTTATTTTTAAATCGCTGGTCTCCTCGCGCATTTTCCGATCGAAAAGTTTCTGATGAAGATTTGTATAGTGTACTTGAAGCAGCTCATTGGGCCCCTTCTTCCTATAATGACCAGCCTTGGCGTTTTATTGTGGCGAAAACATCTGAGCAATTAACAACTTTCCACCAATTTCTTCATCCTTTTAATCGAACTTGGGCAGAAAAAGCTCCCGTTCTTGTTCTAGTTGCTTCAAACAAACAAAGAGAGAATGGTGATCCTAATGGTGCACATGCGTTCGACACTGGCGCTGCTTGGGGATATTTAGCAATTCAGGCCACTTTGCTCGGTCTTGTAACACATGCCATTGGAGGATTTGATCGAGAGGAGGCTCGCAGATTGTTAAATATTCCGCAAAATTTTGATCTACATGCCGTGATTGCTATTGGTTATCAAGGCGAAAAAGAAATACTTGATGAAAACTTGCAGAAGCGTGAAAATCCAAATACGAGAAAACCTTTAAAAGAATTGGTTTTTGAAGGGAAAGTGAGCTCGTAAAATTCTTAAGATGAAGGGTTTCTATAATCCATTTCAGTGTGGATTTCATTCTAAATCAGAGTAGAGTTTGCTTATTGGAAAAATATTGGGGCTGCTAGGTCATACGAATCCTCCTGTGCAATTGAACAAGTAGTCTTGATATGTTAAAATGAACAAAAATAGTCATTATTACGATTTTCGGGAAAATTTTTATAAAATCGAATCGTTATACACCACTAGGGGTGCTTTTGAAAAGCTGAGAGAGGCATAATGGCCTTAACCCTTATCACCTGAACTAGGTAATACTAGCGTAGGGAAGCGGTGTTGTCGTCATCTTTTTCGAAAGACATGCTTTGTTTTTCGATTGGATGATGCCGTCGCCACTTCTTTGAACAAGAAGTGGTTTTTTTATGCATATAAGGGGGAGAGTATTCGGTGAGCCAAAATTTACATCGGATTGTTGAACAAGTCGATCAACGAAAACAAGAATTGATTGATCTATTGAAAAAGCTTATTTCTTTTAGAACTCCTGCCCCGCCGGCCAGAAATACAAAAGAAGCGCAATCATTTGTGGCAGAATTCTTGAAGAACCTAGGTTTTAAGATTGATATGTGGGATGTTTATCCCGGTGATCCTAATGTGGTGGGAGTTTTAAAAGGAAAGAACTCCCAAAATTATAAGAGTCTGATTGTAAATGGTCATATTGACGTCGCAGAAGTGGATGAAAATGAGGACTGGGAAGTGAATCCTTTTAAACCAGTAGTGAAAGACGGAGTAGTAGTGGGGCGTGGTGCTGCAGATATGAAGGGCGGGCTAGCCGGAGCACTGTTTGCTATTCAATTGCTTCGTGAAGCAGAGATTGAATTGCCAGGGGATCTCATCTTTCAATCGGTTATTGGGGAGGAAGTAGGCGAAGCAGGAACGCTGCAATGCTGTAAACGCGGGTACAAGGCTGATTTTGCAGTTGTTGTAGATACAAGCGACTTACATATTCAAGGACAAGGCGGTGTTATTACCGGCTGGATCACTGTTAAAAGTAAAGAAACGTTTCACGATGCAATGAGAAGAAACATGATCCATGCCGGTGGGAGATTGTTTGGCGCAAACGCGATTGAAAAAATGATGAAAGTAATAGAGGGGTTACAGGAGCTGGAACGTCATTGGGCTGTAACGAAAAGTTATCCGGGATTCCCTCCGGGATCCAATACCATTAACCCGGCAGTGATTGAGGGCGGAAGACATGCCGCTTTTATTGCGGATGAATGCCGATTATGGATCACGGTCCATTATTATCCGAATGAATCTTATGAAGAGGTTGCAAAAGAAATCGAGGAGCATCTAAAAATGGTAGCTCAAGGAGATGTGTGGTTAAGAGAAAATCCCCCCACTTTTAAATGGGGGGGCACTTCCATGATTGAAGATCGCGGTGAAATTTTTCCATCGCTGGAAGTGGATCCTACGCATCCCGGAGTACAATTGTTAGCCCGTTCGCACCGAGACGTTTGTAAAACCGATCCTATCATAGATGTGTCCCAAACAGTCACTGACGGTGGATGGCTAGGTGAAGCCGGTATTTCTACAGCGATTTATGGACCGGGTGATTTGCACAACGCTCATGCTGTGAATGAACATATATCGATTGATCAATTGGTCGATTATACGAAAGTCATGTTGACCTTTATTTATCAATGGTGTCATACGAAATCCGATGGAAAAAAGGAGTGGCTATGATGAAATTTAGTAAAAGATTATACGAAAAAATACAACCTATTTGGAGAAAGAATCATTCTCATCCCTTTGTACAGGAAATGGGAGATGGCTCTCTTGATCCAAGAAAATTTCGATTTTATATGATTCAAGACTACCTATACTTGATTCAATATTCCAAATTATTTGCATTGGGTGCCGTTAAGGCTGATGATGTAGAAACAATGGGGAAATTTTCAGCGCTTTTGCATTCCACCATCAATGAGGAGATGTCTCTTCACCGCCAATATGCGAAACGATTTGACATTTGCGAAGAGGAGCTTGAAAAAGCCAAACCTTCTTCCACTACACTGGCTTATACGCATTATATGCTGCATGTCGGCCAAAATGGTACGCTTGCGGAACTTGTATCCGCTATACTTCCTTGTATGTGGAGCTATTGGGAGATTGGTAAAGAATTAAGCCGTTTGCCGGGGGCTAGTGATCATGAACTTTATGGAGAATGGATTCAAATGTACAGCTCGGAGGAATTTGGAGAACTCGCTCAATGGTGTATCCATCTTCTCGATGATCTTGCAGCAGGAAAACAAGAATCAGAACTTGCGAGACTGGAAGAAATTTTCTTGAACACGACTCGATTTGAATACATGTTTTGGGAGATGGCTTACAACGAGGAAATGTGGCCAACTGAACGGGAATGATAAAGTACTGACGACTTGCCGGAATATCATAAAACCCTCACGCTGTGCGATGAGTACTATTTTATATATGAAATAGATGGTGTAAAAAATTTTATGGATTATGCCGAAAATGATAGCTGAAATGACAGCTATAGATATCCCGAACGATGATTGGTGTTGATGAAAGTTGACGTTTCAAAGGATTTTTTCGTTTTAGAACGCATTCAGCAAACCATTTCCAGCCTCCCGGGAAAAGCGGGAGGTTTATAGATAAAGAAAAGTTTTAAATATGAAGGAGATCTTCAATACAGTGGCGAATATGTTGGATAGGCTTAGAGGAACCTTACCCAAGTCATTTTTCATGCGTATAATGACATTGAATCCTCCTCATCATCAAAATGACAAAGCATTAATTAAACTCTTTTTATAGGCACCTGCTTAAAATGGAAGGTTACATACATACAAGTCCTATACGGGCAATTTTGTGTCGTGTTTGGACATTCTTGCTGCGTTCTTGTTATAAAATGAATGGAAGGAGCTTCTGTTCGCGGGATGATTGAATTAAGCCATGAAAATGGTCGGATAAATCGTGATTGGGTGAAAAAATGCCATTTTCAAAAAATATGTAGGGAGAGAGACTATGTCTTATAAAATCGTCTTTTTCGACATTGACGGCACATTAGTCAATAAAGATTCGACCATACCTCTTGACACAAAAGAGGCCATTCGAAAGCTGAAAGAGCGAAACATTGAAGTGTCTTTTGCGACTGGTAGAGCCCCATTTCATTTTCGTCATATTGCTGAAGAATTAGGAATTGATTCTTTTGTAAGCTTTAACGGTTCGTACGTTGTATATAAAGGGAAAGTCATCTTTGAAAAACCGATTCATCCCGCCAGTTTGGAACAATTGGAGCAATATTCCCATCGATTCAACCATCCCATCGTTTATTTGAGCCATAAAGAATGCTATGCGAACAAAAAACAGCATCCCCATGTAGTCGAAAGTTTTCAATTTCTCAAGCTGGAGTCGCCTGGTTTCCAACCGTATTATTGGAAGGATACTAGTATCTATCAAGCATTGCTCTATTGCCAAGAACATGAAGAGACTCATTACCTTGAGAAATTTAACGATCTTTCTTTTATTCGTTGGCATCCGTTGTCGATGGATGTGCTTCCTTCCGATTTATCGAAGGCAAAAGGGATTGCAGCTATGCTGCAGCACTTGAAACTATCCCCTGATGACGCGGTAGCATTCGGAGACGGTTTAAACGATAAAGAAATGCTTTCTTATGTTGGAATGGGCATTGCGATGGGAAACGCCCATGAAGAGGTAAAGCCTTTTGCTGATTTCATGACCAAGCACGTGAATGATGGGGGTATTCGATACGGGCTGGAGTATTTAGAGCTGATTTAACGGTACGATGAGTTCAATCGGTGTGTATTTCTTACCATTTTATAGGGGAATATTGAACGGCTTTTTTGTCAGACGCTATACATTGCCCTCTAAAGAAGCAATTTTTTTCAGAAGAAAAGGGTTCAAACTAAAAAAATACTTACAGTTTAAAGCAGAATTCGATCTGGTTTTTAAAATGACGGCTTGTCGACAAAGTCAAAATTGCTTGACAGTCTGCAAGCCTTTTATTATTGGTTAATTCACAATGAATAAAAGTTTTATCTTAAACGTGTCATTGTTTCCTTGTAAGAATCATGATGTTGTTTTCCATTAGGCTATTCAATAGCCAAGACGTTTCAATAATAAGAGGGAAGACATTTTCTCTATTGTCTTTACGTTTGTATGCGTAAAAATCTTTCTTGAGAATATATTGTAATGGCAGCAAAGTTCGTTTATAATACGTTATAAATCGTAATCATTACGATTTATAACAAAAAGGAGGGATTCAATGCACTGGTTCTGAAACGATCATTATGTATGTATACTTTCATAATAAGCAAATAAGCAGCTTATCTAGTAAATCGTAATGATTATAATTATCAATTGATGAATGTTGGATGATGAAAAGGCTTATTTTTTTAAAAGGATGAAAAAAATGGCTAAAAAATCAAAGATCGTAAAAGAAAAAAAACGTCAAGAAATGGTTGAGAAATATGCCGCCCTGCGCAAGGAATTAAAGGAAAAAGGAGATTATGAGGCATTGCGAAAGTTACCGCGTGATTCATCTCCAACGCGATTGAGAAATCGATGCGAAATAACTGGGCGGCCACGTGGATACTTAAGAAAATTTAAAATGTCCCGCATTGCTTTTCGTGAGTATGCTCATAAAGGTCAGATTCCGGGCGTGAAAAAATCAAGCTGGTAATTTTCTTTGATTCAATGGACTAAGATTTAGAAGTGAAATCATTTTTGCAATGAATAATCGTGTTCTTTTCTTTTTCAAGAAAGTAAAAGAATAAAGAATAGAACTTTTACTTGACTACACTGTAGTTCTAATAGTATTATTCTAACACGACAAAATCGTAATCATTTTGATTTGCGAATATCCATTCCATTTAAGATAAATCGATAAAAAAGGAGAAAAGAGGATGAAACGCTTCCGATTCAAGGTTTTCTTGGCATTGCTGATGTGTTCATTAGCGATTGCAGGATGTAGCAACAATGAAAGCCGAACTAATTCGAAAGATTCTAAGCTACATATTGCGACTACATTCTACCCTATGTATGAATTTACGAAAAACATTACAAAAGACAAAGCGCAAGTAGATCTTTTAATTCCTGCCAATGTAGAGCCGCATGATTGGGACCCATCTCCTAAAGATATCGAAAAAATTCAAAAATCAGACCTGCTGATTTATAACAGCCCTGAGCTGGAAACATGGGCTCCTGATCTCCAAAAAAGTATAAATAATGTAAAATTTGTGAATGCTAGTAAAGGGATTTCTTTGATAAAAGGGGCTAAAGAGGAAGAAGAAGGAGATAAAGGATCTCATTTAGATCCTCACGTATGGCTGGATCCGGTATTAGCTCAAAAAGAAGTGGAAAACATTACGAAAGCCATTGTGGCAAAAGATCCTGAACATAAAGCCTATTACGAAAAAAACAGTCAAGAATACATTCAGCAACTGAAACAACTTGATCATTTATACCGCACGACACTTGAAAAAGCACCAAAAAAGGAATTTATTACACAACATACTGCTTTTAGTTATTTAGCTAAAGAGTATGGGCTGAAACAAGTTCCCATTTCGGGACTTACTCCTGAACAAGAGCCTAGTCCGGCACGATTAGCGGAACTCAAAAAATTTGCCCAGAAGCATCAGGTGAAAATCATTTATTTTGAAGAGATTGCTTCACCTAAAGTAGCTCAGACTTTGGCGAATGAGGTAGGTGCGAAAACGGAGGTATTAAGTCCTTTAGAAGGTTTAACCAAAGAAGAGCAAGATAAAGGTCTTAATTATGTGAAAATCATGAAAAGAAATCTAGACTCTTTGAAAAAATCATTAATGAATCCATAATTTTGTGCAGAAGTCATTAATTTTATAAGTGTGCGTCTTTGAAAAATAGGCGCCCACTTTTTATTTGTTCTATAGGAAAGGGGGAGAAGCTGTTGAAATTAGTATCTTTAGATCATGTTGTATTTGGATATTCGCATACTCCCGTTTTAAATGGAGTGTCCTTTGAGATTCATAGCGGGGAATTTGTAGGAATTACAGGACCAAATGGAGCTTCTAAATCAACGATGCTGCGTGTGATGCTAGGTTTGCTAAAGCCTTGGGAAGGAACGGTTACCATCAGCAAACAAAATATTCAAGGAAAACGATTAACCATCGGATATGTGCCTCAACAAATCGCCTCTTTTAATGTTGGTTTTCCAAGCACCGTATTAGAGTTAGTTCAATCGGGAAGGTTTCGACGCGGGAAGTGGTTAAAGAGATTGAGTCAAACCGATCATAAAAAAGTAGAAAATGCGTTAAAAATGGTGGGAATGTGGGAATTTCGCCATCATAAAATCGGGGATTTATCAGGTGGTCAAAAACAAAAAATTTGTATTGCACGAGTATTGGCATCTGATCCGGATTTACTCGTATTGGATGAACCTACAACAGGAATGGACTATGAAAGCCGGCAAGGTTTTTATAAATTTATGCATCACCAAGTCAAACAACATCATCGCACGGTCATTATGGTGACTCATGAGCAGAATGAAGTAGAACCGTATTTAGATAAAATCATCCATTTAGAAAGGGGAGAGCAAGGCGGATGGAAATGTTTAACCTGGAATTCATGCAACGGGCGTTTTGGGCTGGCGGATTAATTGCCATTATCGCTCCAATGCTCGGAGTTTTCCTTGTTTTAAGGAGACAAGCTTTAATGGCTGATACATTATCTCATATTTCTCTAGCCGGGGTAGCCATTGGATATTTCATCCATTCGCCTATTATACTGTCCAGTATTTTAGTCGTTATCGCAGGAGCCATTGGAATTGAATATATGAGGAGGGCGTATCGAACCTACTCAGAAGTATCCATCGCTATTTTAATGGCAGCAGGTTTGTCATTCGCTTTGTTCCTGTTAAGCTTGACAGAAGGCGGAATGACCACAAATATTGAACAATATTTGTTTGGCTCGATTGTGACCATTACGGATCGGCAGTTATATGAAATGATAGGAGTCACAATACTCTTGTTGCTTTATTTTCTTTTTTTAAGAAGGCCTTTATATTTGCTTACATTCGATGAAGATACTGCTTTCACCAGTGGGGTGAATACGAACCTTTTATCGCTGTCTTTTAGCGTTATGACAGGATTGTGCATTTCAATTATTATCCCCATGGTTGGAGTGCTTCTAGTCTCAGCACTATTGGTTCTGCCCGCTGCTTTTGCTATCAGAATGGCAAAGGGATTTAAAATGGTGTTCATCACAGCGATTGCAGTAGCAGGAATCAGCATCTTTTCCGGACTTATTTCATCCTATAAGCTGGGGACTCCACCCGGGGCGACGATTACATTATTGCTTGTTGTCATTTTATTGGTTGGATTTGTGATTCAAAAATTATTATTACAAATAAAGAGATTCATAACACATCAACCTAAAAATATGGATTCCTGATATTCCTAGAACAAAATGAATTCATTACGTTCTTTCCAACTTTTTCTGTTCAAATATTTGAAAGATCAAGTATGGTATGTGTCAAGGAGCTTAAGCAAGGACTCTTGCTTAAGCTTTTATACTTTATGCTCGCATTCTGCCTGGCTATCTCTTTTGAGAGATATTAGTTATAAAGATGTAGATGACAAGACCTCCGTTTGATTAGAAGGATGGAAGAAGCCCGATAGGTTTAACTTAATCTTGTTTAATATTTTCTGAAAAAACAAAATGTTTTATATAGAAATGGCTTTCTTCATTCAATCTTTACATTGTTTTTCATTGATTATTTTCGTTCTGTCAGCCGCAAAAAAGAATATATATAGTAATAGGTTCGGTAAATAGTAATCATTCCGATTTAAAACTGCTTTGTTGAAGACTTTTTCAGTTTAAGAAAGTATTGCGATCAACATCTAATCTCAATGCGATTTAAATCTTTATTGGAAAAGGAGCAGCAAAATGAAAAAACCCGTTTATATTATGATTGGATTTTTAGGAAGCGGAAAGACTACAGTTCTTCTGAATCTAATGGAAGCATGCAAAAAAAGAAATCAAAAACCGGCTATCATTCTGAACGAACTGGGGTCGGTCAATGTCGAAAGCCATTTATTCGAAGATCAGCGTGTCATTGAAATATTAGACGGATGTATTTGTTGTACCATTCAATCCAATTTTAAAGAAACATTAGATCAGCTAATGAAAGAACGGGAAACGTTTGATGTTTTATTCATTGAAGGAACAGGAGTAGCAAATCCGATTGAATTAATGGAAGTTCTGTTACAGCCAACATATAGTAAAGTATTTGACATTTTCTCCATTATTAGCGTCATTGATGCAGGAAACTTTTTATCCCATCTTAGCATTTTCTCCTCGTCTTCAGAGTTAATTCAGCTTCTGAAAGATCAAGTTCAATGTGCAACTTATATTGTTATGAATAAATTAGACCAAGTGTCTAAAAATAAACTTCATAAAATCGAAGAAAAGCTTCATCAATTGGTGTCAGAAGAAGTTCCCATTCACTTTACTACTTTTGGAAAAATTCCTATTACTGAAGTATTTATGAAGCGTTTTACGATCAATCATTTGTCTCATGACAGAAAAGGTGATGTTCATGAACACGTTCATCATCATGCATTCATTGAAGCAGTGAGAATTGAAAATGTGTCTGCTGCATCTAAAAAAACGTTGGTGAAATGGCTGAACTCTCTTCCCGATGAGTTGTATCGCGCCAAAGGAATTGTCAGATTAGAGGGGAAAGAAGATTTCTATCAAGTACAATATTCACCTAAAAACGTGAGAATGTACTCTATTCGTACAAGAAATCAAAATATGATTCCGAGTATGATTTTCATAGGACATTTCGCTATTCAAAAAATAAAAGAACAGTTTGAACATGAGTTCTCTTCATGACCATAACTTTTTGTCATATAGGAAGAGAAGCTATTTGGAGGTTTCTTTTGCCTAAAAAGGTTTTCTTCTAAATGTCGACAAACTCATCTTCTCAAGTTGGGTTTGTCTTTTTTGAGAGGTGGCAAGGGAAACATTTCCATACACCAATATATAAAATTTAAATGGGTTTTTCCGTCCGTTGAAATGGGTTGATCGTTTTGCGTCTTTTGCTCTATTCCTTGGGGAAAAGCTATGTTTGATTTGATAGGGAATCTTCTATTAGTTTCTGTCATTTTTTATCCGATTTTTCATAGACTATTAAAAAAGTGATCAAGATTGGCGGAGGAAAAACAATGATCGTTTCCTATTTGTACACTTTCGTAAGAAATATTATTGGTTTTTTGTTATTTATTTGTCTGATCTATTTGTTTATTCATGACCCATCCAAAATCGACATTGCCTTGCCGGATTCTATCAAAAATCAAATGACAATTTTTCTGAGTATTTTGTTGGAATCCTTTCCTTTTATTCTTATAGGCGTCTGTTTTTCCGCTTTGATACAAATTTTTATTCCTGAAAAGGTCATCCAAAGGATATTTCATAAACGAGGACTTTTCATGTTATTGCCGGCTGCACTATTAGGTCTAGTATTTCCAATATGCGAATGTGCCATCATCCCGGTCATTCGGCGATTCATTCAGAAGGGGATGCCGCCGTATATCGGAGTCACGATTTTAACGGCAGTTCCTATTATAAATCCGATTGTTTTCTTTTCTACCTATTATGCTTTTCAAGGTCAACGAGAAATCGTATACCTCCGAATGGGACTGGCTTTTTTCATTTCCATTGTCCTTGGCATTTTGATGTTTATCTGTTTTCGCCGCTACAACCCTATAAGAAATAGGAGAGAGGTAGTCGTACAAGGGGAGGAAAAGATAGAGGATTATCCTAATAAAGGAAAACAGTTTTTATATCATGCAATAGATGAGTTTTTTGAAACAAGCAAATATGTGATCATTGGATCTTTATGCGTCGTCATTTTTCAATCTTTCGTGAAAAGAGATTGGCTGTTATCGTTGAGCCACCATGATCATGCGTCTCCTATTATCATGATGGGAATGGCCTATCTTCTCTCTATTTGTTCAGAGTCTGATGCCTTTGTAGCCAAAACGTTTGTGAATACATTTTCTTATAGTTCGATTCTGGCCTTTTTAGTATTTGGACCGATGTTAGATTTGAAGAATACTCTGATGTTATTTTCTTACTTTAAAACACCGTTTGTTTTGACTCTCATTCTGTTTATGGTTGCAGTGGTTTATCTTTCCGTTCTTTATTTACAAACAGCGTATTTATAGGGGAGAGAAGGAGCTTGAAAAACGTTTTTAGCGAAAGATTTCATGCTTATCTTCGAGGGCTGATTTTAATAGGATTTGCTTTATTATGGCTGAAATTGTTATTAACCGATCAAATATTGAATTATATTTCTCCCAGAATGTTACCTTTAATCTCATGTTCCACCTTATTATTTTTGATTTTAGGCATTATTCAAATTGTACGAAGCACTTCTGATGAGGAGACAAATTATCATTGCCAGTGTGGTATTGATCATCAAGAAAATTCTTCGTTTGCCCAAAATATAGGTCTGTATTCCATGATGTTTTTTCCTCTTCTTATAGGATTTGTTTTTTCAAACCATGTTATGGAAAGCTCCGCTGTGAAGAATAAAGGCATCCAGTATAGCTTGGTGAAGCAAAAAGATGATTCTAAAAATCTTTCCGGCAGCAGCAGTGCCCATTCTGCAAAGAACGAGAGTGGGGATTTAAACGGTTCAAACGATGGATCAGCAGGAAAAAGTACAATCGTTGTAAATGATGCCCATTATGTTGACACCCTCAGTATGATCGATGAGAACCTGGATCATATGGTAGGGAGAAAAGTGGAAATAACAGGATTTGTGTATCGCGAAGAACAATTTCGTCCCAATCAATTAGTGGTTGCCCGGTTTGTTGTTTCTTGCTGCATAGCCGATGCTTCTGTCTATGGATTATTGGTAGAGGGAGACAATCTGGCCAAATATAAAAAAGATACATGGGTCAAAGTAACCGGTATTTTATCTAAAGTGAATTATCAAAATAATATATTGCCTAAGTTAAAGTTAGAAGATATTCACGTTGTTCCTCGACCGAAAAATCCTTATGTTTACGAAACATATAAGCAAATTGAATGATTTTTCCATTTCATGGTTGTGTTGGGTTAAAAATCTAATCTGTGTAATACATCATGATAAGACCATTCAGGAGGCGGTTTGGGCAATAGGTGCGCTGCAGCGAATTTGCTTCCCCGTTGCTATGTCTTATTTTGTTCTTTTTCATGGAATTTTGAATTTTGATATAATGAATCACATCATTCCATCTTTTCGATGAGTCCATAAGCACTATTTGTATGAAACGCAGAAATGAAAGTATATCCTCCGAAATTTGTTCATTCTATCAAAATGACTGGACCATCTTTTAATCAGGGAAGAGTCATGTAAAAATCGTACTGCACGCAACCCCATTCTTTATTGCTTGCTTCAGGTCGATTCAAGTATAGAGAAAAGAAGAGGGTTGCGTGTTTTCTTTTTACCGAGATATAGATCCGTTTGAAAATAGATTTTCCGAAAGCAAAGGAAGAAATGCCGCAAAACAGGAACAGCTTCTGGTGACGGATTGATGACTTTCCTATAGATGAAAGAAAATTATTTTAAGCCTGTATTGGCTTTGACCGTCACTTCAGCGAATTTTTTGTCATCTCGTTTTGGCGACAAAACGGTACCTAAATAAGCTCCTAAAAATCCGATTGGCACGGATATGATGGCAGGATTGGTTAATGAAATAAGCGGTTTTCCGACTATAATCGCGGCGCCTGGTTCCGGAGCGATCACGTTTGGACTTATGATGACGAGTATAAGGGATGAAGCCAGACCGGAAAGCATTCCTGTAATGGCTCCTGCCGTATTAAACTTTTTCCAGTAAATCGTAAATAGAATGACGGGCAAGTTTGCGCTGGCTGCCACGCAAAATGCTAATGAAACAAGAAAGGCCACATTCATTTTTTGAGCAAATAAAGCTAAAATGATGGATAATGCAGCGACGGAAATACAAGAATAACGAGCAGCTGACACTTGTTGTTTTTCCGTTATGTTTCCTTTTTTGATAATCTGCCCGTAAATATCATGTGCAAAAGCGGAAGCCCCCGATAAAACGAGCCCGGCTACAACCGCTAAAATCGTTGCAAAAGCGACGGCAGATACGAAAGACATGAGGAAGTCTCCGCCCAACACTTGCGCCAGCAACGGAGCGGCCATATTCCCCGCTGCGTTCGCTTGAATGATTTTTTCGGACCCGACAAAGGCAGCGGCGCCGAAGCCAAGAAAGATGGTCAAAATGTAAAACAATCCCACGACCCATGTGGCCACAGCGACAGAACTGCGGGTCGTTTTTGCGTCCTTTACGGTGAAGAAGCGCATTAAAATATGAGGAAGGCCTGCTGTTCCAAGAACTAATGCCAGCGTAATCGAAATCGTATCGATCGGATCTTTATATTTAATTCCAGGATGCAAAAAGTTTTCGCCATGAGGTGTAGCGTTTTTAACTTCAGTAAACATATTGAACAGATTAAAATGAAATTTCATTAAAACTAAGAAAGAAATAATGACCGTTCCAAGCATTAACAAGGCGGCTTTGATGATTTGCACCCAGCTTGTGGCGGTCATTCCGCCGAACAGCACGTAAATTGTCATCATGATGCCGACAATTAAAACGGCGATCCAATAATCAATGCCGAGCAATAATTGGATGAGTGCTCCCGCTCCGACAAGTTGAGCGATCATATAAAAGATCACAATGGCAATGGTGTTGATGGCCGCAACTGCGCGGATTTTCTTTTGGTCGAACCTAGCGGTAATCATGTCTGCCAAAGTATATTTTCCAAGGTTTCTCAATGGCTCCGCCACGACGTACAGAACAACTAAATAGGCAACAAGATAGCCAATACTGTAGAAAAACCCGTCAAATCCGTTTAAGGCAATCGCTCCGGCAATTCCCAAAAAGGATGCGGCAGACAAGTAGTCGCCTGCAATCGCCAAACCGTTTTGCCAGCCGTTGAGTCCGCCGCCGGCTGTATAAAACTCGCTAGCTGTTTTGGTTCTCTTCGCTGCCCAGTACGTAATCACAAGGGTAATGCCTACAATAATAACAAATAAAATAAATGCCGTTATACTCATACGTTACTCCCCTTGTTTTTATATTCTTCCAAAATGTTTCCTGCCATATCATCGAATTTGTTTGCCTTTTTGACATATACCGTACAAAGCGTCCAAGTCATGATAAATTGTGCAAATGCGAAAATCCAAGCCCAAGAAATATCGCCGATGGCATAGTTGTTTAACACTTTAGTGAATGAGGTCAGAAAAGGAAGCGCAAAGTAAAAAACGAGAAAGAATACTGTGAGTGGTACAAGAAGTTTTCTTTTTGATGAAACAAGATGTTGAAATGGTTCGCTGGCAGCGATTTTTTCGTAGTCGATCGTTGTGCTTTCCAGCGGGGATGATGATTGCAACTCTTTGTTTTCCATATTCGTCACTCCTTTATAAATGATTCAGTTCTGAAATCGCTTACATATATCAGAACCATGAGTTTATTTTAAAAAAACAATGGTCCATACGCAATATATTTTTAGAAAATTTTGATAATTTAAGTGGGTATTATCATTCTCAGCCGCTATGCTTTAAATTTTCTGGGGCAAGGAGTACTTTAGTAAAATTCGAAATAAGCACCAACTCATGGATTGGAGAAAAACTCAACGAGGCCTTTTATATGATAAGGAAACCTTTTTGACATTTCTTGTGTGCATCACAAAATAATGAGGACAAAAAATAAGTATCGATAACCGAAAAGTGGCGAATCATAACCATTAGGGAGGGATACTAATATGGCTCAAGATGTTCTTTGTGAAGTTCATAATTGTAAATATTGGAGCAATGGAAACAAATGCAGTGCAGATACTATTTATGTGGTCAGTCACAAAGGAAAACAGGCATCGAGTACTGAAGAAACAGATTGTAAAACATTTAGACCAGAAGCTTAATTCGCTAAGGGGTAGCCAATATTTGGTTACCCTTTATTGTTTTTAGATGATTTACATTCGAATTTGAATCATTCATTTCTTATTTTATGGCTTTTATCCCATCATATGGAATTCATTTTCTCATTCCATTATTGGAAGAGGACAAGAGTAGGTACTTTGTCATTCAATTCTATTAATGGATGAAGGGTTAGAGAGTGAAGCTTGAAAACAACAGAAACTAAGAAAAATTAAAAGATTTAAAACCTTTTTAAATAATATACCCCTTTTTTCTAATTTAGGAAAAAATTATCATTTTTTCAAAAAGATATTGACTATGATAATCATTATCAATTAAGATAATACTTGCAATCGATAATGAAAATCATTCTCAATATATGAATGGAAACCCCCTCTTTCTGTTATGAATGGAGAATGAGAAAAATAAAGGAGTGGTGAAGGATGAAAGCACCTGTTTTTACACATGTAGGAAATCAAGACCTATTGGCGATGCAAGAAAAAAGAGAATCGAATGCCAGGTCATATCCAAGAAGACTCCCTCTTGCGATTAAAAGAGCTGAAGGCATTTATATAACAGATATGAACGGCAAGCAGTACATTGATTGTTTGGCAGGTGCGGGTACGCTGGCATTGGGTCACAATCATGAAGTGATTCGAGAAGCCATTGAAAAAGTCCTGCAAGCGTATGTACCATTACATACGCTTGACCTAACCACACCAATTAAAGAAGCCTTTATTGATGAACTATTTGCTTCTTTACCTTCTTCGTTTGCTGAAAAGTCAAAAATCCATTTTTGTGGACCAACGGGAGCTGATGCAGTCGAAGCTGCTTTGAAACTTGTGAAAACAGCAACGGGAAATCGAACGATATTATCATTCCAAGGAGGGTATCACGGTTCGACTCATGGAACGTTGAGTATCTCCGGAACGACAAATCCTAAAAAGAAGATTCACGCGCTTGTTCCTGATACTCATTTTCTTCCGTATCCGTATGCCTATCGCTGCCCGTTTGGCATAGGAGCGGAAGGACACCGTATCAGCAGCACATACATTGAACATTTATTAGACGATCCAGAAAGTGGAATCGTTTCGCCGGCAGGAATTATTGTGGAAGTGGTTCAAGGAGAGGGAGGTTCGATTCCAGCCCCGATCGAATGGCTCAGAGAACTTCGACGAATCACTAAAGAACGTAATATTCCTCTTATCATTGATGAAGTGCAAACAGGGATCGGTCGAACGGGAAAAATGTTTGCTTTTGAACATGCAGGAATCGAACCGGACGTTCTTGTTTTATCCAAAGCCATCGGAGGAAGTTTGCCTTTATCCGTCGTTCTTTATGACAGAAGTCTTGATCAATGGGAGCCAGGGGCCCATATCGGAACGTTTCGCGGAAACCAAATGGCAATGGCAACGGGAAAAGCTACTATACAGTTTGTGAAAGAATATCACTTGCCAGAGCATGCTCATGAATTAGGACAATATGCCATGGGGCAATTAAAACAAATGCAAAAACAAGTTTCTTCCATCGGTGATGTAAGAGGCAGGGGTCTTATGATCGGGATTGAAATCATTGATCCGACCAAACAACCAAATACGATCGGAAGTTACCCTGCCCATCCAGAGCTTGCCAAGAAGATTCAGCAAGAATGTTTTAACCGCGGGTTGATTTTGGAAGTTGGGGGTCGTTTCAGCTCCGTCATTCGACTGTTGCCGCCGTTAATTATTTCAAAAGAACAAATCGGTGATGTGTTGCAGCGCTTTTATGAAGCCGTAATAAATGCTGAATCTTATTTTGGATTGCGCTAGAAGGTGATGGGCATGAATTTCAATTTTCAAAAATGGTTTCTTCATCCTGACGGTAAAAGCGAGAAAACCTATCGCATACTCATGGATGAGATCATGACATTAATATGTGAACAAACGAAAAAGGCGAAAAAGCCGTTTTCTGGGACAAGCCATCTGGAGATTGAGGAAAAAGTGAAGGAGGCGCTCCACATTCCAATCGCCGGCCAAGAAGTAGCGAAAGTGATGGCGGAAATTCAAGACGTTATTGTGGGAGATTCGTTATGGATTTCCCATCCTTCCGCTATGGCACACCTGCATTGTCCCCCTTTGCTTCCATCGATTGCGGCAGAAACGATGATTGGAGCGTTAAATCAGTCGATGGATTCATGGGATCAAAGCCCCTCTGCTACCTATGTGGAAGAGGCGCTTGTGAAATTTTTTACTCAAAAAATTGGCTATTCTCATGAAGCTGATGGTGTGTTTACAAGCGGGGGCACTCAATCTAATTATATGGGATTGCTGCTTGCTCGGAATAAAGCATGTGAAACGTACTTCAAGGTGAATGCCCATCAAAAGGGTTTGCCATATGAAGCAAATAAGCTGCGCATCCTTTGCTCGGAGCATGCTCATTTTACTGTGCAGCAGTCGGCCGCACAGCTTGGATTGGGAGCGAATGCCGTAGTGACAGTATCGACAGATGATCAGCAGAAGCTGTCCATAGATGATGCGAGGGACAAACTGAAAAAGCTTCGTCGAGAAGGATTGATTCCTTTTATGATCGTAGCGACAGCAGGGACAACGGATTTTGGAAGCATTGATAGTATAAGTGAGACGGCACGATTGGCAAAGGACGAAGGATTATGGCTTCATGTCGATGCCGCCTATGGCGGAGCGCTTCTCTTTTCTCATCAATATCGGTCTTTATTAGATGGATTGCGTTTGGCTGATTCGATCACCATCGATTTTCATAAGTTATACTTTCAATCCATCAGCTGCGGTGCTTTTTTTGTGAAAAATAATCAAAATTTTCACCGTATTGCTTATCATGCGGATTATTTGAATCCTGAGGAAGATCAAGAAAAAGGGATGATCCACCTTGTTGAAAAAAGTGTTCAGACAACGAGGCGTTTCGACGCTTTGAAATTATGGATGACTTTCAAATTATTAGGGACCGATCTCTTGGGACAGATGATTGATTATACGATTGATTTAGCGAAAGAAACGGCATCGCTCATGAAAAAAGATCCTTGTTTTGAAGTGCCGGTATATCCGGAAATGAATGCGATTCTGTTCCGCTATTTACCGTCACGTACGGAAGACCGAAAGTATGTGGATGAAATGAACCGTAAGATCCAGCAAGCCCTTTACGAAAACGGCGAGTTGATTATAGCCAAAACAAAACAAAATGGAAAACTATATTTAAAATGCACGATGCTTAATCCGCTTAATACGATCGATCATATGAAGCAACATATAGAACGGATGAAGAGATTGGGAGAAAAAATAGAGAAAGAGCAAGGAGAGAAAAGGCATGAATATTCCATTCATTACGAGCCACATTACGATGCAAAACTTAATTAATTGTTATGTAAAAGAGACGGGAAGAGGGGAATGGAAGCATCCGGATGACATTCCTGTTCAAGTCCAAATACCAGATATTCCCTATGTATTAGTACTTTCTTTTGGTCAGCAGTCTGTTACAGTATATGTTCCTGTTCAGTATAAGTCGCCAACAGGCCGCCACCTCTATTCATCTCCTATTTATTATCAATTGAGAGATGGGGAAATGGAAGAACTCGACTATGTCACATTGGCTTTGTTGATTCAAAAAGAATGCAGACTCGAATCGGACAAGCCCATTCATTCAGACGAACTGATCCTTCGTATCATTTTAAGCTATCAGAATATGAAAACCATTCTTGCAGAAAGAAAGGAGGATATAGAAGAATGCTATCAAAAAGAAAAAACCTACCTCCAATCGGAACAGTCATTGATCGTCGGACACCAGCTTCATCCGACGCCGAAAAGCCGACAAGGAATCGATGAAGATGAAGAGCATATCTTTGCTCCTGAACGAAAAGGAGCTTTTCAGCTTCATTATTTTCGAATTGTGAATGAACTGGTAGAAGAAGATTCTGTGTTGGCAAAAAAGGCATCCACTCTTATTAAAGAAGAACTGTTGTATGATCCTTTGGTTTCAAAAGCTTTTAAAGAAAAATATTGTCAGAAAGATGGTTTTTCTCTTATACCAGTTCACCCGCTTCAGGCAAGGAAGCTTTTGGGGAATGAATATGTGTGTGACCTGATCCAATCAGGGAAAATGGCTTATCTTGGACCTCATGGAAGAAAATATTATCCAACTTCTTCCGTACGGACTGTATACCATCCAGAGGCAAAGTTCATGTATAAATTTTCGATTCCGGTGAAAATCACCAATTCGTTGCGTGTTAATAAGCGAAAAGAGCTGCATCGCGGGGTGGAAGTGAGTCGTTTGCTTCACGGAGAGATTCGTGAACAATTACAAGAACAGCACCCTTCATTTCGCATTATTGAAGATCCTGCTTATATTTCGTTAAAATCCGATTCTTATGAAACTGGATTTGAAGTCGTCATTCGTGATAATCCATTTCAAGAAGGAAATGAACTTCGGACTACTTTATTAGCGGCGTTATGTCAAGACCATATTACAGGAGGACGTTCCCATCTAACCAACATCATTTTGGACATTGCACACCGAGAAGGGACTTCCGTTGCGGAAGTGAGCGAGGAGTGGTTTGCTCGTTATTTAGAGATCAGTTTGCGGCCTCTTTACTGGTTATACGAAACGTATGGGATTGCCTTAGAAGCCCATCAGCAAAACTCCATCGTCAATCTGGACGAAGAAGGTTATCCATCCACTTTCTATTATCGCGATAACCAAGGCTATTATTTTATGAGATCAAAAGCGGAAGCTCTTAAAGAACTGGTTGGCACTTTAAACGAAAAAAGCGACACTGTATGCGACGATGCTATTGCAAAGGAGCGTTTTTGCTACTACGTATTGTTTAATCATTTATTTGGTTTAATCAACGCGTTCGGAGTGAACCGTTTAATAGATGAAAACCGTTTGTTGATCATGGTTAAAGAAGAGTTGAATCAATTAAAAGCTCAACTGGGTGATCGTACGAATTTGATAGAATCTCTGCTAACGGAAAGAGAGCTGCCGAGCAAGGGGAACTTACTGACAAGAGTGCATGATATGGACGAGCTTGTAGGGTCTCTTGCATCGCAATCCGTTTATGTTCGAGTACCTAATCCAATCGTTGCTGCGGTGGGTGAATGGCATGAAGTGTAATATCATGGCTCAACAGAGCTATCCATTTGAAAGGTATGATCCCGTCATTCAAAAAAAGATTACATTTCGGCCGGTTCGTTTAGAAGAAGATGTGAGTCGGCTTCATTCATGGATGCATGAGCCGCATGTCATTCCCTTTTGGAACTTAAATATCCCTTTTACCGAGTATAAAGCACATTTACAGAAATTTCTGCATGACGATCATCAAATACTTCTCATTGGAGAAATGGACGGAATTCCAATGAGCTATTGGGAGTCCTACTGGGTGAAGGATGATATTATCGGGAAATATTATCAATTTGATGAATATGATCAAGGCATTCATTTATTGATTGGACCAAAGGAGTTTTTGGGGAAAGGCTATATTTATCCGTTATTGTTAACCATTTTGCATAAAAAATTTCAAGTTCAAGAAACGACTCGCATTGTGGCCGAGCCCGATGTGAGAAATGAAAAAATGATTCATATATTCCAAAAATGCGGTTTTCAGCCCGTAAAGGAGGTCGATCTCCCTGATAAAACAGGATTATTTATGATTTGTGAGAGGAAAGGATTTGAAAAAAGATGGACAGATTGGCAAGAGAACAAATTTTAGATGTGATTGGCGTCGGAATCGGCCCTTTTAATCTTGGATTGGCTGCTTTACTGGAAAAAACAGATTGTCGTTCCTTATTTTTTGATCGAAAAGATCAATTTGACTGGCATCCGGGAATGTTGTTGGAAGGAACGACGCTGCAGGTACCTTTTATGGCAGATACCGTAACGATGGTCGATCCAACAAGCCGTTTCAGCTTTCTCAACTATTTACATGAGCATAACAGGTTGTATCGTTTTTACTTTTTTGAAAAATTCCTAATCCCACGTACAGAATACAATCACTATTGTCAATGGGTGGCCAGCCAGCTTCCACAGCTTCAGTTTGGATGTGAAGTAGAGAACATTGAGCAAACAGAAGAAGGATATTATCGAGTGACCGTTTATTGCCAGAAAGAAAAGGAAAGAAAAACGTATCACACGAAACATGTAGTAGTAGGCGTAGGAACGAGACCGTACGTTCCCGATAAGTTTCAAAACGTTCTTGGTGATCGAGTTTTTCATTCTGGTCAGTATTTGACCAAGCGAGATAATATTTTGAACGCGAATTCGATTACGGTGATAGGATCCGGACAGAGTGCAGCGGAGATTTTTCATGATCTTTTGTTAAAGCAGCCGGAACATGATTACCAATTGAACTGGTTTACAAGATCCAAAGGATTTTATCCGATGGAATATTCTAAACTTGGTCTCGAGCATTTTTCGCCAGATTATACACGATATTTCTATAGGCTGCCGAAAGAAAAGAAAAAAGAAGTTTTGAGCAAACAAGCGCTGCTTTACAAAGGGATCAGCTTTAAGACCATTGCCGATATTTACGAGTTATTGTATGAACGGACAGTGGGAAATAAAGTGCTGAATGTTCATCTGCAAGCATTAACTGAATTAGTGTCTATAGAAGAGTGGGATCATCTATATCGTTTAACGCTGTACCAACATGAACAAGAAAAGAGTCACCAATTGAATAGTGATGTTGTGATCCTGGCAACGGGATATCATCCTTATATCCCGGATTGTTTGCAAGGAATCAAGCATATCGTGGATTGGGATGAGGACGGACAACTTGTCATTCAGGAAAATTATAAAGTGAAGTTGAACAAGGAAGGGCAAAACCACATATTCGTTCAAAACGGCGAACTTCATACTCACGGTGTCGGTGCACCTGATTTGGGACTAGGCGCCTTTCGAAATGCAACGATTATCAATCAGTTGGCAGGAAAAGAAATTTACCAAACCTATGAAAAAAATGTGTTCCAACAATTCGGGCTGTAGAAAAAGAAAATGACGAACAGGGAAAAAGGATTTATTTACAGTTGTTTACTGTTTACGTTGATATCAGAAATGCTGTTATCCCCGTTTTATCCGCAGCTATTTTCCGGCTATTTTCAAGTGGATGGGGTGCAAGCAACGAGCTTCTTTATCATTTGTTGTCGCCTTGTTGTGATTGTGATGACACCATTGTGGGCGATGATTTGGAAATTAAGAGATTTTCAGAAATGTATACCAATCTTGTTGACGGCTATGGGAGGGTGCAAAATCCTCCTCCCTATGGGCCATACTTTCCTTTATTTTTTAATCGTTTCACTTATTTTACTCTGTTTCCAAAGCGGAATTTATTTGCTTTATCCGACGCTCGTGGCTGCAAGCAAAAATGAGGAAGAAAAAGTAAGAGCCACGACGACTTATTTATGGATCTTTCATGGGAGTGTGGTCGTATCGGGAATGGCTGGAAGCTTTATGGTGAACCAGCCGTTCCCGTTCGATAGCTATTACGTTTTTGCATTCATAGATTTCGTTTTTGCGATCGCAAGTGGCTTTATTTTCTCTCGCAATGAAGCGATGAGAAAAAGGGGGTGTGTAAAAAAGAAAGAAGATTCCGTTAAAAGAAAAAGTAGAAGGTGGTCGGTGGAATTTTTAGGATATTTGCTCACTGTCTTTCTCTTTTATATTGGACATAATGCCATACGTCCCTACTTTACGGTTTTTCTTGACGACAGATTTGGCCTAACAAAACAAGTATCAAGCTTGTTATATGTATTACCAAGTATTGTGGCGATTGTACTGCAATTTTTATTGCCGAAGCGTTATTTAAAAACGCATATGAAAGCCATTTTCATTAGCTTAACGGGTATAACCGGGGGATTGCTTATTATCCAATCGGCTGCCAGAAGCATATGGTTGTTTGTTTTCATTCGAATCTTGTATGGTATGTGTTTTTTTGTAAGTCTGGCGGCATTAGATCTTTTATTTTTCCAAATGGGAATCGGAAAAAAAGCGCCATTGTCTTATAGTATTGTCTCGTCGATGCAAAATGTTTCCCTGCTTTTATCGCCGATGGCTGCTTTGATGATGGTGCAGCATAACGGCTTGGAAGCACCTTTCCTCCTGTGTGGTTTTCTTTTATTGGGTTCGACACTGAGCATAATCGTGAGTTCTATCCATATGGATCCATCATCTTCAAATTCAATGAAAAGGGGAGTTGAACGTCGTGAAAATTTGTGATACGCCTGTCCATATGATAACAGAAAAAGCTTTTCAAGAAGCCGATCAACGACTTTTAGCCAAAATGATTCAAGAGTTCATGTATGAGGAAATTATAATACCTAAGGTAATCAGTGAGGATGAGTCAGAAGGCATTCGGTATTGCGAATGGAAAGATCAAAAAGGAAATGTTTACTATTTCCAGGCAAAACCTCGCCTATTTGACAGTTATTATGTTTTATCAGAGAGCATCAAAGTGGTAACGAATGAAAAAAGCGATATACCACAGTCTCTTGCTTTTTTGTTAAGTATAAAAGAGGAAGGAAACATGTCAAGTTCTACGGCGGGACATTTAGTAAAAGAGTATTTACATACATTAGTAGCAGATACTCATTTGAAAGAAAGATCAAAGTTATCGCAAGACCTGATTTTATTAGATTATTCGGAATTGGAAGGAGAAATGACGGGGCATCCTTGGATCACATACAATAAAGGCCGTATTGGATTCGGGTATGATGACTATGTCAAATACGCACCGGAGCAAAAGAAAAAGGTCCAGCTGTCATGGATTGCCGTTCATCGAAATATTGGCACTTTTCATTCGGTAGACGGTTTATCTTATCAGCATGTGATCGAACAAGAACTTGGTGAAAAAACCTATCAGCTTTTTCTGGAAAAGCTGGAAGAAGCAGGAGTCAAAGCGAAGGATTATTATTTCATGCCCATACATGCGTGGCAATGGAACAATGTGATTGTGTCTATGTTTGCTGCTGAAATAGCAAGAAAAGAGTTGATTCCGTTAGGAGAAGGAGAAGATGAATATCTGCCTCAACAGTCGATTCGCACTTTTGTGAATGTAACAAACAAGGAAAAGTTTCATGTGAAGCTGCCGATGAGCATTTTTAATACACTTGTCTATAGGGGATTACCGAGCGAGAGAACGGTGATCGCTCCCGAAGTAACGACGTATATGAAAAATATTCTGGAAAACGATTGGTTTTTAAAGGAAGAATGCCGCCTTGGTCTGTTGGGAGAAGTGGCGACCATCAATGTCGATCACCGCACGTATACGAAATTAAAAGGAGCTCCTTATCAATATCTTGAAATGCTTGGTGTGGTGTGGAGAGAAAGCGTCTATAAGGAACTGAAAGAAGGTGAGCGAGCGATTACACTTGCAGCATTGTTACATGTAGACCATGAAGGAACTCCGTTCGTATCCAAATTAGTGGAACGATCCGGTCTTACGGTAGAACAGTGGGTGAAAAAGCTTGCAAAAGCGATTTTGCCACCGTTGCTTCATTATTTATATCAGTACGGTACCGTGTTTTCACCGCATGGCCAAAATACGGTGCTTGTGTTAAAAGATTACAAGCCAGAGCGCATCATTATGAAAGATTTTGTCGATGATGTCAATATTAGCGACCAGCCTCTTCCGGAACTTGAGGTGTTGTCTCCCGAGTTGAAAAAAGTATTGCGCAGCGAGCCGCCTGAAGGATTGACACAATTTATTTTAACCGGATTATTTATTTGTCATTTCCGGTATTTAAGCAACATTTTACAGGAAAAAGAACAATTTTCTGAGTATCGTTTTTGGGGCATAGTTCGTGAAGAAATCCTTTCATATCAAAGAAGATTTTCTCATTTACAAGACCGATTCAAGCTCTTTGATTTGTTGCGTCCAACGTTTACAAAGTTGGCACTGAATCGAAATCGCATGTTCGATTATGGTTATGCAGACGGAGAGGATCGTCCGCATGCCAGCGAGTATGGAGAAGTGTCGAATGCACTGTATGAAGTAGCCATTCAGACTAGCAAGAAGAAGTAATTATCGTTTTTGCGTTAAAAACGTTTATGATCCCACCCCCTATCATATAAATTCTCAATATTAAAGGGCGAACTTCAATGAATGAACCATTCATTGAAGTTCTTTTACATCTTGTAAAAGAGAAACCATGGTAGTATTAATTAGTCATAAACAAGGAGCAGTTCTCTGCCAATCTTCAAATAAGATCTGCCTGTTGTGAATGGATGATTTCATGTTTTTTATTAGCCGTTATAAAGATTAGCAGAACAACTGAAAATGATGAATCTAAATCAAACAGATAGCCGACCAGTTGTACAAAAAATGAGTAGAATAAAGTAGAAAGGATTCATTCGATTCATATGATCATTTTCATTGCAAATGAGCCGGTCGTTTTATAAAAAACAGCATGTTTGTTTGTTATTTCGTTTTCTTGATTAGTAGTCCGCCGCTCGTAGTGTTGGGCCGGCTTTTTGTACAATCCGGCGTCCTTTTCCGTGGGGAAGACACATCGGTGTGCCGAAAATAGGGTCAACCGCAATTTGGCAATCGATTTGAAAGACATCTTTGACAAGTTCGCATGTTACCACTTCTTCAGGTTTTCCTTGGTCATATACCTTTTTATCATGAATGGCGACCAAATGATGAGCATAGCGACACGCTAAATTTAAATCGTGCAGCACCATTACAATCGTGCGTTTTTTTGTTTCATTTAATTCAAATAGCAAATCTAAAATTTCAATTTGATGAGCCATATCTAAATACGTAGTAGGTTCGTCTAATAAAATCGTGTCAGTGTCTTGGGCCAGCGTCATGGCAATCCACGCTCTTTGCCTCTGGCCTCCTGAAAGGGAATCCACAGGACGGTCTGCCAGTTTCTCCATTCCTGTCAGTTTTAATGCTTCTAGAACTTTATTTTCGTCTTCCTCTGACCATTGTTGAAACCACCTTTGATGGGGGTAGCGTCCTTGTTTAACCAACTGCAATACGGTAATCCCTTCCGGTGCAATAGGGCCTTGAGGGAGAATGGCAAGCTGTTTTGCCACTTCTTTTGTTGGCAGCTTCAAAATCTGCTTTCCATCTAATAGGATCGTCCCGTTAGCCGGTTTAAGCAATCGAGCTAAAGATTGTAACAATGTGGATTTGCCACATCCATTACTGCCAATAAAAACCGTAATTTCCCCTTTAGGGATTTGTAAGTCCAACTCTTCAATGATGATGTTGTCTCCATATGATAAAGTCAATGATTTTGTTTCAATGGCTTCCATGTCATTCTCTCCTTTCTAAGCAATTACTGATTCCTTTGTTTCAATAAAAGATAGACAAAATAGGGGGCTCCAATAGACGCCGTAAAAACACCAGCCGGAACTTCAATGGGTAAAAACAGTGTTCTTCCAACCAGATCAGCCAGTAAAACTAAAAGAGCTCCCATGATAGCAGATGAAGGAAGCAGATACCCAAAGGAAGATCCGACTAATCTCCGACTGATATGAGGGGCCAGCAATCCTACAAAACCAATCGTTCCTCCAAAAGCAACTGCGCTGCCGATTAAACCTGTGCAAATCAATAAAAACAGGAAACGATATGTATGGACACGATTTCCTGCACTTTTGGCGATTGGTTCGCCTAATTCTTGAATGTTTATGTCCCGAATGATGAGGAAACTGATCAACATTAATACAGTCGTAATCGGCAATAGTATGTTTACATCTTGCCAGTCAGATCCATAGACAGTTCCCGTAATCCAAATATTGGCTTGACTCGCACGGTAAATAGGACTGGTAATCATAAAGAGTGTCGTAGTGGCCTTCATGAAAGCAGATAAACCGATTCCAATTAACACTAAACGAATAGGGGAAAGATTCCTGCCATGGTTGGCTAAGATATATAAAAGCAGTGCAACGACGGTGGCTCCTACGAATGCACTCAAAGGCAACCATTGAATGCTGACGGTCAAATTATTATCTTTGTCACTAAAGAAAGTCAAAAAGAGCACAACCGCAGTAGCGGCTCCTCCTGTAATCCCCATAATGTCAGGAGAAGCTAGAGGATTGCGCGTCATTCCTTGTAGAATGGCACCGGCTACAGCCAAACTGCTTCCCACTAAAATAGCAATGAGAATCCGAGGAAGTCGAAAATGGGTCACCACTAATTGTTCAAATGCATTTCCTTTTCCGACTAATACCTCGATCACATGAAATGGGTTGATAAACGTTTCTCCCAAGCTTGCGCTGATTGTAAAACAAGCGAGCAAAAGGATAAAAAGAAACAGAATAAGAAATAAAGACTTTTTACTGATTAAAAAAGAAAAGTACTTGGTTCGTAAAGACAGATGATTTTTCATAACGCTTCTCCTTTCTTGCGCGCTATGTAAATGAAAAAGGGAACCCCTATGAAAGCCGTCAACACGCCTACGGGTACTTCTTCGGGCATTAAAATATATCTGGCGCCAATATCCGCGATAATCAAAAAAATTCCACCTAAAACAGAACAATAAGGGAGAACCCAACGATGGTCATTTCCCACCAGCCAACGGGCAACATGCGGAATCATGACACCCACGAAACTGATCGGACCGGCAACCGCAACGGCCCCTCCGGCCAAGAGGACTACCATTAAAGACATAAGGAGTTTGACCATCCCTGTTCGTTGGCCCAATCCCTTCGCCAATTTCTCACCCATGACTAAAATATTGATTTGCTTTCCTAATAAAAAGGAACAAGCAAGAGCAAAAATCATATAGGGAAGTACTGCAAAAAGAATCTCAAGCTTTCGTCCTTGAACAGATCCTGCTAGCCAAAATAAAACTTGATCTAAAGAAGATTCGTTGATAACAAGCAGCCCTTGGGTCAATGAGCCGAACATAGCCGCAATCGCAGCACCCGCCAATGTCATTTTCATCGGTGTAAGACCATCTTTACCCAGTGATCCAAGGCAGTAGACAATAAAAGAGGCAATGGCAGCTCCTAGAAAAGCGATCCATGTAAAGGAATGGAGCGAACTAACAGAAAAAAAGATAACAGCGACTACTATAAAGAGGCCGGCACCAGCATTTACTCCCATAATGTCAGGAGAAGCAAGAGGATTTTTGGTAAGTGCTTGCATAAGAGCTCCCGCTACAGCTAAACAACCACCTACCGACGCGCCAATCAAAGCCCTTGGCAAACGAACATTTTTTATCACAAGTTGAGTATTTGAGCCGTTAAAATGTTGAAAAGTATTTATCACTGCTTGTACGTTTGTATCGGTGTATCCTAAGATGATGCTCAAACCAATACAAATCACTAAAAGAATGAATCCCCCGATTAATCCAACCAATCGTGTCGTAAAGCTGCTTAACATAAGGTCTTTCTCCTTGTCTATTTAATCGATTTCAACATACTTGTTCATTAATAGTCTAGAAAATTAATAATAAACTGTCAATGACTATGATAATCATTTTCAATTAATCATTGACAACCGGCTCTATCACTCATAATATGGTATTTGAGAATGAAAATTACTATCAATTATCTCGGGAGGGAATAATATGCAAATGGTTTCTACCAAACTAACTACTTTTTTACTTATTCTTGTTGCTGTCTTTGCTCTGGGAGCTTGTAGCAGCAGCGGAGATACATCTTCGGAGAAAACCACCGCTTCTCCGAGCACCAGCTATACGGTCAAACATGCCATGGGTACTACAAAGATTAAAGGGACACCGAAACGTGTTGTAATTTTAACCAATGAAGGGACAGAAGCTTTGCTTGCGATGGGTGTGAAACCGGTTGGAGCTGTTCAATCATGGGAAGGGAATCCTTGGTATGATCATATTAAAGATCAGATGAAAGGCGTCAAAGTAGTAGGTACAGAAGACCAACCAAATTTAGAAGAAATCGCTTCATTGAAACCGGATTTGATTATTGGGAATAAAATGCGCCAAGAAAAAATTTATAAACAATTAAGCGCTATTGCGCCTACTGTTTTTTCTGATGTACTACGCGGAGATTGGAAAGAAAATTTCAAACTTTATGCGAAAGCTTTACATAAAGAAAAAGAAGGCAATGAAGTCATTGCCAAATTTGATAATCGTGTAAAGGAATTGAAGCAAAAGCTAGGGGACAAAACAAAGATGAAAGTTTCTGTCGTTCGATTTGTTCCAGGGGATGTTCGGATTTATCATAGAGACACCTTTTCAGGAGTGATTTTAGACCAACTAGGATTTGCTCGCCCTGCCTCACAAGATAAAAACGACTTTGCAGAACAACACGTAACAAAAGAGCGTGCGTCTGCTATGGATGGCGATATTCTTTTCTATTTCACTTATGATACCGGTGACAATAAAGGAAATGAATTAGAAAAGGATTGGATTTCTGATCCGATTTTCAAAAATTTATCCGTTTCGAAGAATCATAAAGTTTATAAAGTGGACGATGCTATTTGGAATACGGCAGGCGGTGTCATCGCTGCTAATTTAATGTTGGATGATATTGAAAAATATTTTCTCAATGATCAGCAATCTTAAGAACAATGTTGTTGAGAACGGTTTTTGGTTATTAAAACATGGTTTCATACACGTTTTTCATAAAAAGATTGATGTCATCATATCGTATTATGGCTGAATTTTCACTCGATTGATTTTACTCAAACGTTTTTGTAAAAGCCCAGGCTGACTCAATATGTTATGGAGTCAGCCTGCATGTAGGCTGCGAGTTCCTTTTTAGTCAAAAGCTTTCTTACTTTTTTGCAATAGGTGTGGAATTTCTTTTTAACTGATTTGAAGAATAAAATCAGATATTTCGATATCCTTATATCCTGTTTCGGCTTTGTATTTTATCTTTTTCTGAAAAGGGATTTTCTCCGCTTTCGCTTTATTGATTTTTTTTGTAGGATTACACAAAATGATGTAAGGGACTAAGCTGTGTTTCTTAAGAAATAATCTTGACACTAGCGATTCCACGTTTATAATTGAAAATGATTATCATTATAATAATTGCGGTTTTCATGACATAAAAGCGATTTCGCGGATAAAACCAAACAATACAGGCGGAGATCGGGTCATTTTAAAAGAAAGGAGGATCGCAATGCCTTACTTAGCTACTGAAAATCTTGATATTTCATATGGGGAAAGGAAAATCGTTCAGGATCTGAATTTGAAAATCCCTAAAGGGAAAATGACCATTATTATAGGTCCTAATGGCTGTGGAAAATCCACTACGTTAAAAACGTTGGCGCGCATCATGCAACCAAAGAAAGGCACTGTTTATTTGGACGGCAAAGCCATTCATAAACAATCGACGAAGGAGATTGCCAAGAAGATGGCTATTTTGCCGCAGGCACCGGATGCGCCATCAGGGCTGACGGTTTTTGAACTGGTCACATATGGCCGTTTTCCTCATCAAAGCGGTTTTGGAAGAATAACAGCGGAAGACAAAAAAATCATTCATTGGGCGTTAACTGTCACAGGAACATTACCATTTAAAGATCGTCCGGTCGATGCTTTATCTGGCGGGCAAAGACAGCGTGTCTGGATTGCCATGGCACTTGCCCAACAAACGGACTCCATCTTACTAGATGAACCTACCACGTATTTGGATTTAGCGCATCAACTGGAAGTACTCGAGCTTCTTAAGGAATTAAATAAAAAAGAAGATCGAACAGTTGTCATGGTTTTGCACGATTTGAATCATGCAGCCAGATTTGCCGATTATATGGTTGCTATGTGCGATGGGCGAATCGTATGTGAAGGGGAGCCAGAGAAAGTGATGACGACTGAAATATTAAAGAAGGTCTTTCAGATTGACGCAGAAATTGTGCAAGATCCGAGAACGAAAAGACCTGTGTGTCTGACTTACGATTTGCTGAAAGATGAGCAACTTGACATTGGAAAAGCGGCGGGGATCTGATATAAGGAGAAGGTGGAGCTTATGGAGACGCTAAAACCGGAATCTTCCATCGAATCGGTCATTGTATCAAGAAGAACGATTCGAGTAACAAAAGAAATTCCCATTCCTTTGCAAGAAGTGGAACACTTGTTGGAAATGGCTGCTTATGCACCCTTTCACAGCAAAGTGGAACCTTGGTCTGTCACCATCGTATCTACTGAGGATGAGAAAAAGTATTTTTTGAATTGTGTGATGAATAGTTACGAAAGAACCGGAGTGTTGGCTGCTTATTCTGAAGAGCGTGTGAATAAAATAAGAGAGGCGTATGAGCAGTATTTTTCATCAACTCCCATTACGTTAATTGTAGCAACGGATCTCTTTGGAGATGAACAAAAAGACTTTGAATCCATAGGAGCTACTTGTGCGTTTATTCAAAACCTTCAATTATTATGTTGGGAGAAAAATATAGGGGTTGTGTGGCGGACTAATCCTTATATTCATGATCCGATATTTGCAAAAGAGTTAGGGATCCCATCTTCTAAAAAAATCATAGGTTCTGTTCATTTAGGATACATAGATGAAGAGAAAATACCGAAAGCAAAACCAAGAAGAGCGTTACAGGAGTGGGTTCATTCTCTTTCACTTTCCGTCGATACAAAACTCTAGCAAATGTTCAAAAAGCCCATTTATATAACAGCATCAATTAGTCATTTTAAGAAATGTATAGGAGGAAACACCATGAAGAACAAAATGTCTTTAGCGCTTATCGTCGCATTATTTTTAACACTTACTATATTTTCTGGGTGCTCTAATAAAAAAGAAGAAGCCAAAGAGGATAATAAAACTAGAGTGGTCAGCACGCTCAAAGGCGATGTGAAAATTCCGGCGAATCCGAAACGCATTGCGGATATTTCCGGTGCCAGCGAAGACTTGCTCATCTTAGGTCATACGCCGGTGGCGACCGCCAACAGTGATGCCTATAACATAAAAGAGTTCCCAAGCTATCTGAAAGATAAAATGAAGAATGCAAAAATTGTAGGCTATAACATGAACGATACGATGGATGTAGAAGCGATATTGGATACGAATCCTGATTTGATTATCATGAGCGAAAGACAAGAAAAAATTTATGATCAATTGAAAAAGATTGCACCCGTTGTTGTAATGAAGGATTATGGAAATGATTGGAGAGCCAGAATGATGGATGTCGCCAAGTTATTTGGTCAAGAAAAAGATGCCAAAAAATGGCTGAGCGCTTATGACCAAAAGGCGAAAGAAGATGGAAAAGAAATTGCAGCTAAAAACGGGGATCAAACGTATTTATCCGTATTAGCGAGCGGCGGCCAATTCTTTGTATTAGCCGATGCCGGTGTGGGGTCCATTCTTTATGATGATATGAAGTTGAAAAAACCAGCTAATCTGCCAAAACAAAAAGGAATTACATTGCCTGTAGTGACGATTGAAGGATTATCCAAAATTGATGCCGATCACATCATTATGATTGCCACCGATGCAGATAAGAAAAATTTAGAAAGCAATCCTGTGTGGAAATCGATGAGAGCTGTGAAAGAAGGGAATGTAACATTCCTTAATAGCTCCCCTTACTTTACTCAATGTTATCAACCAATCGGAAAAGAACTTCTGCTAGATGACATAAAAGAAAAAGTAACAAAGAAATAGGATAGTAAGCAGGGTTGACGAAAGGAATAGTCCTACCTTTTGTCAGCCCGTATTGCTTTTTCAGGAGGAGCAAATACACAATGGATGAAATATCACAAGTATATCATCAAAAATTGACGTCTCGGCGAGTCATCATGACGATTTCTCTCTTGATAGTTGGGTTGATACTGTTGGTTTTTGGTATTGGACTTTCCATCTCTCTAGGAGCGAAAGACATCAGTTTTTCGACCGTCATGAACAGTATCTTTACGAGAAAACATGCTTTAGACTCTCAAATTGTGAGAGATGTGAGATTGCCTAGAGCAGTCGCAGCGGCTCTGGTTGGAGCATTCCTGGCCGTATCAGGCGCCGTTATGCAAGGAATGACAAGGAATCCGATTGCAGAACCCTCCGTTTTAGGCATCACTCAAGGCGCCACTCTCACTATATCCATTGCTTTTGCAATGCAAGCGAAAATAGGTGGCGCAGGCTTTATGTTTATTGCGTTTATAGGTGCAAGTTTGAGTGGATTACTAGTATATTTTCTCAGCTCCAGGTCGAAAAATGGTGTGGATCCCGCCAAGCTGGCTTTAGCCGGAACAGCGCTCGGGACTTTGTTTATATCAGTGGCGGTGGCCATTGCCATGTACCACAATTTATCACAGCAATTGAGTTTTTGGATTGTAGGTGGATTGACAACGGCAAAATGGGAAGGGGTCCAGTTGCTCTTTTTCGCAGGGATTTGGGGAGTCATTGCGGCCATCATCCTTTCACCGAGCATTACCATCTTAAGCTTAGGGGAAGAAGTTGCGATTGGTCTAGGGAAAAAGACAAATACTGTAAGAATAATGGGAATCATCATCGTTATTTTGTTAAGTGGTAGTTCCGTAGCAGTGGCGGGAAATATTGCTTTTGTAGGGCTTATAGTGCCTCAGATAGTAAGAAGTTTGGTTGGGCCGGATTATCGATTGATTATTCCTTGTTCATTTGTGTTGGGGGCTACTTTGCTAGTGTTTAGCGATATCATCGCAAGAATGATCAATCAGCCTTACGAAACTCCCGTAGGTTCCATAACAGCTCTATTAGGAGTGCCGTTTTTTCTGTATCTTGTAAGAAAGGGTGCTAGAGTGTCATGATCACATATGGTAAACGGAAAAGAGTGATTTGGATTACAACGGTTTTTATAATTCTTATTCTATTCACGATTCTGATTAGTTTACAATTAGGCTCTTTTTCGATCAAACCATGGGAAGTCGTTCAAACCTTTCTTGGACAAGGTACTAGAAAACAAGAAATCGTTCTCTTTAGTATGAGACTCCCCAGAATTGTGATGGCGATACTGGTAGGTACCGCTTTAGCCGTATCTGGCGCCATTCTTCAAAGCATCACCAAAAACGATTTAGCGGATCCTGGCATCATGGGAATTAGTTCGGGAGCGGCGTTAGCTGTCGTGATGTACATATATTTTATGAACGGGAATGTTTACGACGGGGTAAGTAATTTAACTATATGGACGATGCCTGTTGTAGCTTTCTTTGGATCGATATTGGGGGCCGTGCTCATCTACTTGTTTGCCTGGAAAAAAGGGATCAATCCTACAAGATTGATTTTAATCGGGATCGGAATAAACTCTGCTTTTCAAGCTCTCATGATTATCTTTCAACTTCGATTTACCACACAGGAATTTAATAGAGTAATGGTTTGGATTTCAGGCAGCATATGGGGGACTAGTTGGATATATGTCATCACCATATTACCATGGATCATAGTCTTTCTGTTTTTCGCAATTTATAAGGCAAGATTTTTAGATGTTTTCCTTTTAGGCGATCACTTGTCCATCGGATTAGGCGTTCAAGTGGAAAAAGCACGACGGATACTGATTCTTTTTGCGGTTGCATTGGCCGGAGTCGCTACTTCTGTCGCAGGAACGATCTCTTTTTTAGGTCTGATTTCTCCGCATATTGCCAGAAAATTAGTAGGTCCGAAACATAAGTTGTTATTGCCCGTGTCAGCCTTAGTAGGGACGCTCCTTTTGTTAATATCCGATACGATCGCAAGAAATATTGTAGCACCCGCAGAGATACCGGTTGGAATCGTTGTGTCGATCATTGGAGTTCCATACTTTCTTTATTTAATGGTAAAAGAATAATATTTAATGATCATGTAAGAGCTCCTTTTTTTGCACTTGCTGTATATACATATATTTCTTAGAAAAGATTGTACTAAAAGAACATAAACTTTTTTCGAACTTTCTAATAAGGAGAAAGAAGCGTTTTTTTGTATAATTAAGATACCGTAATGAATTGAGGTGGATGAAGTGCTAACAAAAAATACACAGATGAATCGTGATCAAATAGAAATGATAGCTTTAGACCAACTTGTACCTGCAGATCATTTGGTTCGTAAAATCGACGCTGCTATTGATTTTTCATTTATCTATTCGCTTGTTCAAGACATGTATTCATCGGAAAGAGGTCGACCAAGTATTGATCCAGTTGTATTGATTAAAATGGCTTTCATCCAATATACCTTCGGTATTCGTTCCATGCGAAAAACTATAGAGGAAATCGAAACGAATCTGGCTTACCGTTGGTTTCTTGGATTTGGTTTTTATGATAAGGTACCTCACTTTTCAACGTTTGGGAAAAACTACGAGCGACGCTTTAAGGATACAGACTTATTTGAACAGATATTCTATCGCATTTTGAAAGAAGCTGCAGATAAGAAGCTGATAAGCAGTGAGCATGTCTTTATTGATTCTACTCATGTCAAAGCGAGTGCGAATAAGCATAAATTTGAGAAGAAAGTGGTTCGAAAAGAAACGAAAGCCTATCAAGCACGTCTACAAGATGAGATAAATGCTGATCGAGAAGCACATGGAAAAAAGCCATTTCCTCCAGATAAATTTGGGAAAGAAGAATATAAAGAAATAAAAGAAAGTACCACTGATCCGGAAAGTGGTTACTACGTAAAAGACGAGCGAACAAAACAGTTTGCTTACTCATTCCATGCTGCTGCGGATCGAAATGGCTTTGTTTTGGGGGCTATTGTAACGCCAGGGAATATTCATGACAGTTCCGTATTGGAGCCACTTCTTGAAAAAGTCATAGAAAAACATGGAAAACCGGTTGTAGTTGCTGCTGACGCTGGATATAAAACTCCCGCCGTTGCCCAATACATATTTGAAAATGATATGACCCCTGCTTTACCTTATACTCGCCCTCGTACAAAGGATGGTTATTTCAAAAAACATGAGTATGTTTACGATGAATACTACGATTGTTATCTTTGTCCGCAAGGACAAGTGTTAAAATATGCAACTACGACGAAGGAAGGCTATCGTCAATATTTTTCTGATCCAGTCCAGTGTAAAGATTGTCCATTCCTTTCGAAGTGCACCCAAAGTAAGGAGCATAAAAAACTGATTCAGCGACATGTATGGGAATTTTATTTAGAGGAAGCTGATCATCTTCGGCATACACAAGAGAATAAGAGCATTTATGCAAGACGGAAAGAAACCATTGAACGTGTTTTTGCTGATGCAAAGGAAAAGCATGGTATGCGTTGGACAACCTTAAGAGGTCTAAAAAAATTGTCCATGCAGGCGATGCTAACTTTTGCTGCAATGAATTTGAAAAAGATGGCTTGCTGGACATGGAAAAGTCCAGCAATAACATAAAATAGACCCCTGGAGGGGTCTATTCCAAACATTTGAAAGCATAAAAGTGACAAAAGGCATCCGAAAGCGCACATTCGGATGCCTTTTGTCTACACTCTGAGAAAACCATATTCTTTCGATAAGAATATGGTTTTCTTTTTTAGTCCTGCTAAATTTAGAACATCATCTCATCCAATTGTCCGATAAAGAGCTTTAGACATTGTCACTTTGTTGAGTTTAGTTTGGGATCTGGATCGTTTGTAAAACTTCTTCCAGTTCTAAAATAGACGGGCATATATACACTTTTGAATGATAAGAAGGGTCTGGCAAAGTGGAAGAAGGATGGATCCATACAGCTTTAAGACCGGCTTTCACCGAACCTTCTATATCATTTAACCAAGAATCTCCAACGTAGATAGCCTCTTCACGATTCTTATTTAATTTATCTAAAACATAATAAAATGCTTTAGGATTGGGTTTTTCAAAACCGATCTCCTCTGAAATAAAAATATGGGTAGGTTTAATGATTTGATCCAGTCCCATTCTCTTTATTTTTTCTTTTTGCTCTGATTTTTTCCCGTTTGTTAAAATCGCAAGTTCATAATGGCTTTTTATGGACGTCAACAGATGATGTAGCGTAAAGTCTGGAGTGATCCTATCTAATAAATTCTGAAAAAACTCTTGAAAATACTGCTGAGATTCTTCAACCGTAATATCAATTTGAAAATCGTTTAACGTTTTTATTAATCTTTGTTGACGCAATTCATCTAAAGATATGACATTTTGGGAATGGAGGTTCCATAATTCTTTATCATATCTTTTAAATAAAGAGAGAAATTTATGATAATCAAGGTTTTTCGTTAAATGAGAAGAGTGGAAAACATCCTTATTTGCTTCTTCCCAATACGATTGAAAGGGCAATAATGTATTATCTAAATCCATTAAGACTAGTTTAATCAATAGGATCCTACCTTTCTTTTGGAGATCAATTTCATTTTCTTCTAAGGAAAAGGCCAAGCTGCCAAACCACAGAAAAGTAGTTTTATTTTAATTCTTGAATGATAAAAAATCTGTAGTGGAAAAAAATGAAAATTAGAATAACCGGCAAAAAAATTGTGGAAGTATTTGCTGATTTGGCCACGGTGATACCGATTAGGAAAAAACCATCATCCCATGTCACGACGTTTGGAACACAAAAAGGACAGGAAGCATCCGAAGATGTTCCGATACAAACAGAAGATTATGCTTCTGTCCTTGTACGTTTTGAAGATGGAGCAAGAGGTGTTTTCACGGTTTCACAAGTAAGCGCCGGAAGAAAAAACAGGCTCAGTTTTGAAATTGATGGCAGCCAAAAATCGGCCTATTGGAATCAAGAAGAACCTGAGAAATTATGGATTGGGCATCGGGACAGGCCGAATGAAATTCTCTTAGCGGATCCTGCTTTATTCACGCCGAAAGCAAGATCATATATTCATCATCCTGGGGGACACAATGAAGGTTGGCCGGACTCTTTAAAAAATATGATGCTCCATTTTTATACCTTTATTCAAGAAGGCAAAGACCCGCTGAGAGATAAAGCAAATTTTGCCACATTTGAAGATGGTCATGTATCGATGTGTATTACGGATGCCATTTTAGAAAGTCATGAACAACAAAAATGGGTGAAAGTGAAGGCAGATTAGGAGGTACATTCATGAAACTAGGCGTATTTACCGTTCTTTATCAAAATCTTCCGTTTGAAGAGATGTTAGATAAGCTGTGCGAGATGGGGGTAGAGGCGGTTGAGCTGGGAACAGGCAATTATCCGGGAAACAGCCATTGCGATCCGGACGAGCTGCTCAATAATCCTGAAAAAATCAGATCTTTTTTACATGCGATCGAAAGCAGAGGGTTAACCATCAGCGGATTAAGCTGTCATGGAAATCCCCTTCACCCGAATAAAAAGGCTGCAAAAGAAGCTCATGAGGTTTGGAGGAAAACGGTTCTGTTGGCAGAACGTCTAGAAGTGCCCGTGATCAATGGATTTGCCGGATGTCCGGGCGATCACGAAAATGCGAAGTTTCCAAACTGGGTCACTTGTTCCTGGCCGCCGGAATATTTAGAAATTCTAGATTGGCAATGGAACCAAGTCGTTATTCCTTATTGGAAAGAAGAATCCAAGTTTGCGGAGTCACACGGAATTAAGAAGATTGCCTTTGAAATGCATCCTGGTTTTGTTGTTTACAATCCGGAAACTTTACTAAAATTAAGGGAACATGTCGGACCTGCCATCGGTGCCAACTTTGATCCAAGCCATCTCGTTTGGCAAGGGATTCATCCCGTTGAGGCGATTAAAAAATTAGGAAAAGAAAATGCCATTTTTCATTTCCATGCAAAAGATATTTATCTGGATGAAGCGAATATTCGTGTCAATGGCGTATTGGATACAAAACATTACAGCGATATTTTGAATCGCTCCTGGACATTTAGATCCGTTGGATACGGTATGGATGAAAAGGCATGGAAAGATATGCTCAGCGCTCTTAGCGCCGTTGGGTATGATTATGTGGTTTCCATTGAACACGAGGATATGCTTGCTTCCATAGATGAAGGCTTAGGCAAGGCGATTTCTTTATTAAAAGGAGCGCTCTTCAAAGAGCCGGTAGAAGAAATGTGGTGGGCTTAATTTCTATGAAATTTTCGAAAACGATTGATCTTATATGATTGTCTCTTGGGGCCTGCTGCATAATGATTACAGGGGAGTGGATCACGAAAATGAAAGCGGTTATATTTCCTGGAGATAAAAAGGTGGAAGTGCGAGAATATCCCATTCCGACTCCAGGACCAGGTGAAGTGTTAATCAAAATGAAAGCGTCAGCCATTTGCCGAAGCGATATGAGCTTATATTACGGCGACCCTGTTGTCGGCGGAGAAAAGGCGAAAACAGGGTCCATTATTCCGGGACATGAACCGGCAGGAGAAATTGTTCAAGTAGGAGAAGGTGTACATTCCTACTATCCCGGAGACCAGGTGGCTGTTTATTTAGCATTGGGCTGTGGAGAATGTTCATATTGTAAAAGCGGTTATAAAATGTTTTGTAAAGAATTTCAATGCATTGGATTTGACGCTCATGGCGGAGATGCTGACTACATGGTGGCTCCGGCTGAAAATTGTATGAAAATTCCCGATGAAATGAGTTTTGTTGCTGCTGCCGTCTCTACTGATGCCATTGGCACATTATACCATGCACAAAAGAGGCTGGGGATCTCCGGAAGAGATGTCTTAGTGATTTTTGGTTTAGGGCCAATGGGCGGTGCGGGTGTCATGATCGCCAAAGGATTGGGGGCAACGGTCATTGCCGTAGATATGCTGGATGAACGGCTGCAAGTTGCAAAAGAGCTTGGAGCGGATTATATCGTTAATGGTAAAAAGGTCAATGTACTGGAAGAAATCTTTCGGATTACAAATGGCCGTGGCGCAGATGCTGCCATTGATTGTTCCGGAAACGCGCAAGCTGAAAATAATGCGTTGGATTGTGTCCGCCCTCACGGACGAGTCGCATGGATTGGCGAGAGCAAAAGCACAACGATTAAGCCAAGTGATCAGTTCATTCGTAAACAAATAACAGTTATAGGTTCTTGGTATTTCCCCATTCATGAATATGAGGAAATTGCGCAATTTATCATCCGAAAAAAATTGCCCGTCGAAAAATTGGTCACTCATCGATTTAAGTTGGAAGAGGCTGAAACAGCTTTTCGGCTGTTTGATGAGCGCAAAACGGAAAAAGCGGTATTTGTTTGGGAATGAATTTTGAAAAGGGGATGTACAAGATGAAGGGTATATCTTTTAATACTTGGGTTTACAGCAGTTTTCCAACTTGGGTTCCTTCTTATCCGTTAGAAGAAGTGATTAAACGAATTTCGTCATTTGGCTATGATGCGATTGAAATAGGATGCGCCAGTCCGCATGCGTGGCCGGACTATTTATCAAATGAAAGAAGACGAGAGATTTTAAAATTATTAAAAGAAAAGAACTTAAAAGTATCAGCAATGTTGCCCGCTCCAGGCGGCGGGCCGGGGATGAATCCGAGTTCTCCTCTGGCGGAAGAAAGAAAGTTTACCATCAACCATTACAAAGAAGTGGTACGGCTAGCTTCTGAATGGGAATGTCCAACCGTTATCTGGGTTGCCGGCTGGGTTGTCCATGGCACTTCTCAACAAGATGCGTGGAATTATAGTTTGCAAGGTTTAATAGATGTAGCCAATTTCGCCAAAAAACATGGGGTGACGATGGTAGTAGAACCTACTCCTGCGGACAGCAATTTAATTGAAACAGCCGATGATGCCTTGCTTTTAAGGGAACAAACAGGCTTATCCAATGTAAAAGTAATGTTTGACACTTTCCATGCTTTATACAGAAATGAAGTGCCAAGCGATTATGCTTATCGAATGGGAGAATACCTTCACCACGTCCACATTTCTGATCATGACCGACTTCCGCCCGGACAAGGAAGAGGCGATTTTCCATCTTTATTAAAAGCGTTAAAAGATATTCATTATGACGGTTATTTGTCAATGGAAGTAGGATTTCATACGAGACAATCAGAACCTGATTGGTATGCAAGAACGTCAATCGAATATTTAAAAGCGAAATTAGCAGAATTGGATTAATGGAAAAAAAAGAGTTCAACCGATGTCAGGAAGAGCTTGCCGGATCCAAAAGGTTGTGTCCACTATAGGGCACAACCTTTTTTAGCATAAAAAGAAAAATTCCTGTTATTTGGGTGTTGATTCGGCAGGAAGAAACAGCTTTTATTCGAATACTATGTGAACAATCAAAATAAAATTCAAAGGAAACCAATGTTTTATGGAGGTTTTGATCGATCTCATAATTTTTTCACTATACGATAAATGCTTTATTTGATCCTGCCATCACGCTCATTTTTATTTTGTTCTTTCCTTTTGCGGATTGAACAAAAAATACCATTCAATAAAATTTTCCAATCTACAACATAAGAGTTGACAAAAGATTGGATGTGCGTTACTATTATCTCAAATTCAAGATACTTGGATTTAAGATAATGAGGTGGAAGAAAACGAATATAAGGGGGGTGGAAATAACAAGATGATGATGTCTGTTGGTTTTTAGACAGGATGGAATAGTGGAACGTTTCCTTAGTATGAATAAGGAAAGCGCACCCTAAGCACGGGGCGAGAATGGGCCCCTTCAATATAGATCAAAATAAATTTTAAAGGAGGAGAAAATGATGATGAGTATTGGTTTGTTAATTATTCGTTTAGTGATTGGATTATCGTTTGTCGGCCATGGAGCTCAAAAATTGTTCGGCTGGTTTGGAGGCTATGGAATAAAGGGCACCGGTCAATGGATGGAATCGATTGGCATTAAACCAGGTGCAACGATGGCTTTTCTGGCCGGTTTAGCAGAATTTGCAGGGGGATTGTTATTCGCTCTAGGATTACTAACACCTCTTGCGGGAATCATGATCGCTGCGACCATGATCGTTGCGATTGCAAAAGTTCACGGACCGAATGGATTTTGGGCGACACAAAATGGTTATGAATTGAATCTTATATTAATTGCAGTTGCCATTGGGGTTGCTCTTACAGGTCCTGGCCAATATGCTTTGGATGCCGTTCTTTTCTAAAACGATTTTGTCCAAAATGTGAGGGAATCAAAAGAGAATTTAAAGTAAATGAGTATGGAGGGGCAATAGAGTGAATCAGCCATTATAGAATCCATTATAGAAAATTTGCCCCTTCTTTTTTAACATGCAAAAGCGAGGAAGATACTTGTATTTTTAGAAAATGATCCATACTTGCTTCATCAGGAAAGGAATCAATCTATTCAAGGAGAGAAGAATGATGGGGAAGAAAACAAAAGGGATCCATCACATCACAGCCATTGTGGGGAATCCGCAGGAAAATGTCGACTTTTATGCTGGTGTGCTGGGATTGCGATTGGTGAAGAAAACGATTAATTTCGATGATCCGGGCACTTACCACTTTTATTTTGGCAATGAAGCCGGAAAACCGGGCACGATTATCACCTTTTTCCCATGGCCAGATGGGCGCAGAGGGAAAATCGGCGACGGACAAGTGGGAGTGACAACATATGTTGTTCCAAAAGGCGCTATGCTGTTTTGGGAACAAAGGCTCGAGAAATTCCACGTTCCATTTTCCAAACTAGAACGATTTGGCGAACAATATTTACGTTTGAGCGATCCTCATGGGTTGGAAATAGAATTGGTGGAGAGAAAAGAAGGAGACAACAGCCAATGGAGTTTTGGCGGCGTGACCTCTGATGTCGCCATTAAAGGTTTTGGAGGAGCCGTTCTTTTCTCTGCCGATCCTGAAAAAACAGCTGAATTGCTCGAAAACGTACTGGGGCTTGAACAAGCAGGAGAGGAAGGAGAATATATCCGTTTTCGGTCGACAAGCGACATTGGGAATGTGGTTGATTTGAAAACATCTCCAACCGGCCGCGGTCAAGTAGGGGTCGGAACGGTCCATCATATCGCTTGGCGTACAGAGAATGACGAGGATCAGTTGGATTGGAAAGAACGCATCGAAAAACACGGATATCCAGTAACGCCTGTACAGGACAGAAATTATTTTCACTCTATTTACTTCAGAGAATATGGGAAAATTTTATTTGAAATGGCCACAGACCCACCGGGATTTGCCATTGATGAAGAACCGGAAAAATTAGGAGAAAATTTAATGCTGCCTGAGTGGTATGAACCGTACAGAAGCAAATTGGAACAAATTTTGCCGTCTATTCAAGTAAGAGAATTGGACAAAACTCAGAAGTAAAAATTTCTTTTTAAAAGCAGGACTAGATGATTGGGATTCGATCATTGATCCAATCCATAAGAAAATCGGAAATTGAATGAGCCGTCTTCCTTGTTATGAGGTATGAAAGGAGAAAAATCATGAGACATCTATTTCAACAAGGCCGCGATCCGGCGAAGCCCACTTTTCTTTTGCTTCATGGAACAGGGGGCAATGAATCGGACCTATTGCCTCTGGCCGGTATGATCGACCCGGATGCTTCCGTTTTAAGTGTACGCGGAAATGTGCTGGAAAACGGAATGCCTCGTTTCTTTAGAAGATTGGCGGAAGGCGTATTCGATGAAAAAGATCTTGTGTTCCGTACGAAAGAATTATATGAGTTTCTAGACGAAGCATCAAAGAAGTATTCATTCGATCGAAAAAATATAGTGGCTATTGGATATTCCAACGGAGCTAATATCGCCGGAAGCTTACTGTTTCATTATCAAGATGCGTTGAAAGGAGCCATTCTCTTTCATCCGATGGTTCCAAGAAGAGGGATTGATTTGCCGCATCTGTCAGAGACAAAGGTATTCATCGCAGCGGGCACAAATGATCCCATCTGTTCTCCGCAGGAATCATCGGAACTTCAACTTTTATTAGAACAAGCACATGCGAAAGTTGACATTCACTGGGAGAATAAAGGCCATCAATTAACATTGGATGAAATTCAAGCCGCTGCTAAATGGTATCAAGAAATGTTTTGATATCTAAAAACCATGTATTCTGATATTTTGTGCGAATTTTGAAAAAGATGATGATGCGAAATGGAGCAGCTTTGTGGACAATAAGCAAATGAGAAATGTTTGGCTGAATTGAACAATGAGGAAAACATAGCAGCAACATTAACAATCGGAAAATGGAAGCAGGTTGAATGGAATCATTTTTGAACGTTGTCTGTTTTGGCTTTAAAAGAATAAAAACATACTATTATAACGGCAAGGCACGAATGACCACCTCATTCATGTATTTTCAAATATATTTTTCATGATCAAGATTGTTACTTTACAGTTTTTAATTACAATAATAAAATTACTTACGTAAAGTAACTATATAAATTTTGAAAACTACTTTTTTACAACTGAAGGTAAGTAAATGAATTTCATTATTTATTCAAAGAGAGGGAATTAATATGGAATTTCATCCCGCCCCATACGTTTGTGGGACAAGTGGACTTAAAAGTGGCCAATTTAGAACGTTCTCTTGCGTTTTACCAAAACGTGATAGGTTTTCAAATACTGGAACAATCAAAAAAGAAGGCGGTCCTTACAGCGGATGGAAAAACGCCTCTGGTAACCATTGAGCAACCGGAAAATGTGATACCGAAACAGCCGCATAGAACCGGTTTGTACCATTTTGCCATCCTACTGCCTACACGTTCGGACTTGGCGAAAGTATTGCTGCATTTTATTCAAATTCGCTATCCATTGCAAGGGGGATCGGATCACCTTGTAAGTGAAGCGCTCTATTTAGCGGATCCTGACGGAAACGGAATTGAGATTTATGCAGATCGTCCATCATCTACATGGAATTGGAACAATGGGGAAGTGGTCATGTCAACAGAGCCGCTGGATGTAGAAAATTTGCTTGCAGAAGGAAGAGATGGATCGTGGAAAGGACTTCCTTCCGATACAGTTATTGGACATATTCATTTGCACGTTTCCGAATTGCAAAAAACGGAGCAATTTTATCGTGAAGGGCTTGGATTTGATATTGTAAGCCGATATGGTCGACAGGCGTTATTTATCTCGACAGGCGGCTATCATCATCATATTGGATTAAATACTTGGAACGGGGTGGGAATACCTGCGCCTTCAGAAAATAGCGTCGGATTGAAAAAGTTTTCTCTTGTCCTCCCGAGCGATGAAGCTCGAAATCAAATCATCGACCGGTTGCGGAAAATCGATGCTTCCGTGACAGAAGAAAACGATATATACATGACAAAAGATCCTTCAGGAAATCAGATTCAGCTGTTGGTGTAAGTTTGAATCATTTTCCAAGATTTTCAGCGGAACTCCAATGCTTTTTGAGAAGTTGATTTTTGAAACCAATAAACGTTCTTGCAGCACTCTTCCTTAAATCGGGTGAAAGAGTGCTGTTTTTTTATAACGGACCTATGCATGTCTCTTTCATTCTATACGTGAAATGATTTTAGAAGGGAGAAATGGAAACATTTTATATTTTGTCATAATAGATAAGTCCTGAACGGAGCATTGTTGATAGAATAATTCTTTCTAGCACAAAATATGGACTGAATATGGATGCTTTGCCATAATGGTGAATGGATTAAGATGTATGGATGTATCTCACCAGGCTATGCGAGTAAGAATTAGTGCAAAATAATTTACATTTTTGCATGAATGATTTAAGATGAAAACAATTATTTTTTCCTTAAGTAAACTTTTTTGTAGAAGTATTACTTTTAGGTGTTTATGCAAAAATGAGAGGATCATTCGTAATGAACAATCATGATAAGAATAAACAAATTATTTATACAGCCCAGGCGGTTTTAGAGGGCAAAATCAAAGGATGGAAAGGCATTTTTCCTTTCTTGGGTCCGGCGTTTATTGCTTCTGTCGCCTATATGGATCCGGGCAACTTTGCAACCAATATCACAGCGGGATCTAAATATGGCTATGCGTTGTTATGGGTGATTGCGGCATCCAATTTAATGGCGGTGCTGATTCAATCTTTATCCGCTAAATTAGGAATTGCAACAGGCCGTAACTTGCCTGAGGTAGCAAGGGGATATTTTTCAAAACCTGTTTCCGTCTTTTTATGGATTCAAAGTGAATTAGTGATCATCGCAACGGATTTGGCTGAGTTTATTGGTTCATCATTAGGGCTTCACTTGCTTTTCGGGGTGCCTATGGTTCCTGCCGCTCTTATCACCGCTATTGCATCTTTTGTGATTTTGGAATGTCAGCGCCGTGGTTTTCGTTCATTGGAAACCGTGATTGTCGTCATGATTTCCATGGTGGTTTTATCGTTTGCGGTCCAAACGGTTCTGGCAAAACCTGATGTGGGAGCCGTTGCCGAAGGCTTGTTGACGCCGAAGTTTATAGGAGCAGACAGTATTCTGCTCGCTTCCGGCATTCTCGGGGCGACGGTCATGCCTCATGCTATTTACCTTCATTCTTCTTTGACTCAAAATCGTATAGTGGGAAAAGGCGAGTTAGAGAAAAAGAAAATATTTCAATTTGAGTTTTTGGACATCCTTTTTGCGATGTTAATATCGGGTGCCATCAATATGGCCATGTTGATTGTAGCCGCGGCCTTATTCCATAAAAATGGTTATGTTGTAGAAGATTTGGACAAAGCCTTTTACCTTTTCCATCATTTATCCGGTACTGCAGCTGCCGCTTTTTTTGGTCTTGGTTTGTTAATTGCTGGCTTGTCGAGCTCTTCCGTCGGGACGATGGCTGGTGATGTGGTCATGCAAGGATTTATTAACAAAAGAATACCTATTTATGTCCGGCGATTCATTACAATGGTGCCGCCGTTGGCCATTATTATAAGCGGCATTAATCCTACAAAAGCGTTGGTAGTCAGCCAAGTTGTTTTATCTTTTGGCATTGCTTTCGCTTTAATTCCGCTCATTATTTTTACAAGCAAGCGAAAAATTATGGGGATTCTTGTGAATCATCGCATGACAACCGTCATTAGCTGGATTGTCGCAACGCTAGTCATTTTACTAAATCTTTTTATCCTTTTTCATACTTTTGTTGGATAGATTGAAAAACTTAAAAAAATAAAATTGTGTTCATCCATCAGATGCACTGTCATAAAATCATGAATGAGTAAAACCTTTACGAATTTCAGCATAAAATGAGGATTCGTAAAGGTTTTTTTATGAATAAGATGTAATAGTGAGCATGTTCTAGATTCATTCTTCCACTGGCGTTCTCTATTGTCAAAAGTCTGCTTTTTCATTAACCTGTATAAGGACTCTTTTTCAATCTCCTTTTCAGCCTTTGCCGGGATTACTGCTTTTTCGTCTTGAAACTGGGATTATAATAAAACGTGGAATGGATGAAGGGGGAAATGGTTACAATGCCGATCTTTCGGGAGCTTGGAGAAGTCGTGCGATCTATTCTATTATTTTCAAAGAATGGGTTTGAGAAATTATCTATATTGTAATAATGGATAGAAAATAAAAAATTCCGGCAGAACTTTTAATGGTATAGATAGGTCTTTTAGAATGTCATCATCATGATGACATTTCATTTTGATCGTACGGTCGATGGAGAGGACGAGTGAATGGACTGTATCCATGATCGCCTAACTTTTAAACTCATAATGGATTCTTCCCGAAAATAAACAAAGGCTAAATTCTTTTTTCTTGAGAAATAGGATTTTTAGAAGATATGAGTTTTTCTACCGTTGAACGAATGGTGAAAATGATAAAAAGACCAATTTTTCATCCAAGGGAGAGTGCAACGTCATGAAATCAGTAAAAAAAGCGATCATCCCGGCTGCCGGGTTGGGAACACGTTTTTTGCCTGCAACAAAAGCGATGCCAAAAGAAATGCTTCCCATTGTTGATAAGCCTACCATTCAATATATTGTGGAAGAAGCCATTCATTCTGGGATTGAGGATATTATCATCGTGACCGGCAAAGGAAAACGCGCGATAGAAGACCATTTTGATCATGCATTTGAATTAGAAAAAAACCTTTATGACACAGGAAAGCTGGATTTGTTGGAAAAGGTTCAGCAATCATCGAACATGGTTGACATCCATTACATTCGTCAAAAAGAACCGTTGGGTTTGGGCCATGCGGTTTGGTGTGCTCGTAAATTTATTGGAGACGAGCCTTTTGCCGTGTTATTAGGGGATGATATTGTGGAATCGGAAACTCCTTGCATCAAGCAGCTAATGAATGTATATGAAAAAACGGGAGCATCCGTCATTGGAGTTCAGCCTGTTCCTTTGGAAGAAAGTCATCGTTATGGAATGATTGACCCGATGGCTCAGAATGGCCGACTGTATGAAATCAAAAATTTAGTGGAAAAACCGAAAAGAGGACAAGCCCCTTCTAATTTAGCGATCATGGGTCGTTATATTCTGACGCCAGAAATCTTTTCTTACCTAGAAAAACAAGAAAGAGGGGCAGGGGGAGAAATTCAGCTTACCGACGCCATTCAAAAATTGAGCAAGACTCAAAAAGTGTTTGGCTACTGCTTTGAAGGGAAACGATATGATGTCGGAGAAAAATTGGGCTTTATTTTGACGACTATTGAGTTTGCTTTAAAAAATGAAGAATTAAGAGAGCCTATGCTAGAAAAATTGAAACAACTGATAAAACAAGAAGAGAGAATGGTTTAAAACAAATAGATGGGGTGCGTGTATACGGAATGATGGCAAAATTAGCTTCGAATTGGACGAAAGAACAAAAATGGATTATTATTGCTTTTGCATTAATTGGAGTATATCTCCTTCCTATGTATGTATTAGGGGAAAATTCACATATTCGGGTTCATGATAATATGGACTCGAACATTGCTTGGTATAGGGTGTTAAAGCGAAGCGGGGAATTATTCGGACCTATTAATGCTACCATTCCACAAGTAATCAATGGGTTGCCGCGTAATGCATACGGTACGGAGTTTAGTGGGATCGAATGGCTGCATCATTTGTTTCCTCCAATGTTAGCTTACGCATTAAGCCAAACGATCACACGGGTATTCGCTTTTATAGGCATGTATTTGCTTTTAAAAAAGCACTTTGTTAAAGCAGACGATGCTTATCTAATTCGAGTGGGAGTGTCGCTTGCTTTTGCGCTGACTCCTTTTTGGCCTTCCGGCATGTTAAGCACGCTTGGACAGCCGCTTGCTTTATGGGCATTTTTGAATATAAGAGAACGAAAAGCGACTTGGAAAGAATGGTTGACGATTACTTTGCTTCCTTTCTATTCAAGCTTCGTTTTAGGGTTTTTCTTTTTTCTGGTAGCCATGGGGCTCCTTTGGCTGCGCGATGTGATGGTCAAACGTGATTGGAATCTCAAGTTTTTTGGCAGCATAGCGTATATGACTTTCCTTTTTTTGGCAATTGAATATCGGCTGGTTTATTCGCTGGTGTTTCCGACAGAACCGACGAGCCGGAATGAATTTGTCAGTTCTAAATTAGGATTTTGGCATTCTGTTCGTCTTGTGTTTAAGAACTATTTCTTAGGGCATACGCACGTAATGACCCTGCACACTTTTGTGATTGTTCCGCTTTCTTTTATCGTCATGGCGATCATTATTCAGAAGAAACAATGGAATCAAGAAAGAAACTATGTTCGTTTGTTTATCCTTAACTTCGTATTATCAGTCTGGTATGCCTTCTGGTTTTACAAAGGATGGGAGCCATTAAAAGAAAGGTACCAATTGCTAAATACGTTTAATTTTGCTCGTTTCCATTTTTTACGGCCAATGATCATTTACATGATGTTCGCGGTAGGTGCTTATATTCTCTGGAAAAAAGGGGTTCAATGGAAAAGATTTGTGAAGGTATGTTTAGTGCTGCAGCTTCTTATACTTTTTGCAGCCAATCCAGAGATTTATTATCGTGCCAATCACTCGCCGTCGTTTAAACAGTTTTATGCCACTCATCAGTTTGAAGAAATAGCGAAATATATCGGAAAACCAAAATCTTCTTATCGGGTGGCGAGCATAGGGCTTCACCCTGCCATTGCCCAGTATAATGGGTTTTACACATTGGATACCTATAATAATTTTTATCCTTTGTCGTATAAGCACCAATTTAGGAAAATCATTGCGAAAGAACTGGAGAAAAATAAGCAGTTGGAGACATACTTTGATCAATGGGGCGGCAGATGCTATATTTTTGTAAGTGAATTAGGAAAGCATTACGACTTCCGAAAAAATAGCAAGAAAAAAATTCATCATCTTCAATTGAACATTGATCAATTTAAGAAAATGGGCGGACAGTATATATTTTCATCCGTACCTATTATGAATGCGGAGGAGGACGGCCTTCACTTTTTAAAGGCTTTCGACGATCCGGATTCAGCGTGGAGAATTTATTTATACAAAGCAAAATAAAGAATTCTGAGGAGGAATTTCTTTGAATTACCCAGTTTTAACCATCGTCGTTCCTTGTTATAACGAAGAAGAAGTTTTTCAAGAAACGTCTAAACAATTAACACAGGTGATCAAAGAATTAATCGATGAACATTTAATTTCAAAAGATAGCAATATTTTATTTGTGGATGATGGCAGTCGAGACCGTACTTGGGATTTGATTGAAGCAGAAACGAATCAAAATATTTATGTAAAAGGTTTAAAGCTTGCTCGAAATGTCGGGCACCAAAATGCCTTGTTGGCGGGATTAGCAACCGCCAGCAAACAAGCCGACTGCGTGATTTCCATTGATGCGGATTTGCAAGATGATATTCGTGCCATCCGTACGTTTGTAGAAAAATATTGGGAAGGTTATGACATTGTTTATGGAGTACGAAATAAACGAGATACCGATACGTTTTTTAAACGGACAACCGCTGTCGCGTTTTATCGGCTCATGAACAAAATGGGCATTAACCTTATTTTTAATCATGCAGATTTTCGTCTTATGAGTAAAAGAGCTTTGGAAGAATTACTAAAATATAAAGAAGTGAACCTTTTCCTTAGAGGGATTGTGCCGTTAATCGGCTTCCCATCTACTAAAGTGATGTATGATCGAAAGGAACGTTTCGCCGGGGAATCTAAATATCCTTTGAAAAAAATGCTGGCCTTCGCTTTTGATGGAATTACATCGTTTAGTGTAGCTCCCATTCGATTTGTGACGTTATTAGGGTTTCTTTCTATTCTTTTAAGTATTTTGATTGGCGGATATGCTCTTATTCAAGAATGGCGGCACCATACCGTATCAGGATGGACTTCTCTCATGCTCTCCATTTGGTTGATTGGAGGTTTGCAATTATTGGGGATTGGACTGATAGGAGAATATATTGGAAAAATCTTTAAAGAAGTAAAAAAACGTCCTCGATACGCGATCGAAACGGACTTATATACAAAAGAAGCGAAACTTTCATCTCCTGCTCCCAAAACTTCCGAGAATTGATCAAGCGAGGAGGTCCAGCTCCCAATCAGGCCTCCTCGAATTTTGGTGAAATCCTGACAGCATTCGAATGGCGTGAAAGATTATGGTTTTTGCCTTCCGGTCAAAAGACGAAGGAGGTATCTTTATGTGGGATCATCTAAAAGAAAAAATGGGAATGCTTCTGAAGTTTTGTACGGTAGGAGTTGGAAATACACTTATTGATTTTATCGTCTTTTTTGTCCTCACCGGTTTACATGTCCATTACTTATGGGCGCAAGGATGTTCTTATCTTGCTGGTATGATCAATAGCTACATATGGAACAGGAATTGGACTTTTAAAGCAGAAGAAAAAGCTAATATTCAAGAGCTGCTTCGATTTCTAACCATTAATTTGGCTGCCTATGCGACTACTCTTCTTTTACTTTCTTTATTTAAGCAAAAGTTTGAATGGCCGTTGGCTGTAAGTAAGATTTTTGCAACATTGTGTGGGATGGCCATTACTTTTATGGGCAGCCGACTTTGGGTATTTAAAAGCGGTTTGTCTAAAGGCCAAAGCTAGGGTATTCCATATTTACCTTTTTCTTTTTTCATGCGAAAAAGAGGCTCGGAACATTGGTTCTTCGAACATTGTGCCGAGCTTTTTTTATAAAAACTTAAAAGCGGATTCATTGTGTATAAGCTTTGAAGAATATGATCGAGATATTGGGGTTATTTGATTGCTTGAATGCAAATCCTTGCCTAAAGATTAGTGGTATTTCAGGAAGAAAAGAAAGAAGCAGTTTCACCCATAAAACAGTCCTAAGCATCAACTTTGCTTAGGACCGGAATTGATTTTCTTACCTCAATGAATAGAAAGCGACAGCATCTTCTTGCTTATCTTACAAACAACCCTACCACCATCGCAGTTAAAAAGGAGACCAAAATACCTGAAACGAGCAGACGCCAAATATTTTTGGCGATTAGTTTTGTTTTCTCCTCATTGAATAATGATTTCACGCTTCCCAAAATAATTCCTACAGTAGAAAAGTTACAAAAAGAAACAAGAAACGTGGAGATGACAGCCTCTGTGTGTGGATTCAGTTTATTCAGTATAGGGTGTAGTTTCCCCATTGCTACAAATTCATTCGTCGCTAATTTTTCACCCATAAATTGAGAAACGGTAAATACTTGGGAATGTGTAACTCCCATTAAATAGGCAAAAGGCGAAAAAAGTACGGCAAAAATATTTTCCAGTGAAAGGTTTTTATGGATCAATCCTAAAACGCTATCGCTGGCAGTAATTAATGCTGTAAATCCGATCAGCATGGTGGCGATGATTAAAGCTAGTTTTCCTCCAGTCAGCATACTGTCTGCCAACATATCGAAGAAGTTTCTTCTCTCTCCGGATTTTGCAGGGTTGTAAACGACGTCTTCTTCTTTCGACACTTTATATGGATTTAAGAATGATGTAATGATTAATGCTCCAACGTCATTTAATGGAATGGCAACTAATACATATTTAGGATCGATGAGCTGCATATATCCGCCGAGAACTCCAACGCTGACACAAGACATTCCTACCATACAGGCGGTCAGCAGCCGTTTATCATCCATTTTGTTCAGTTGTTGTCTCGTTACCGCCAACGCTTCATTGTTTCCTAAAAACATGACTTGAGTAGCGAAAAAACTTTCAAAGCGGGGAGCACGCGTCAATTTAGAAAGCACAAAACCGATGCCGTTGATTAAAGCTGGAAGGATGCCGAAATAAGTTAAGATATCGAAGAAGGCAACAATAAAAATAATCGGCATTAATACGCTCATGAAAAAGGACGGTGTACCATTTAAAGATACTAGGTCACCAAAGACGAAATTGATACCGGACATAGAGCAATGGATAAGCCATAAGAAAAACTTTGAAACGATTTGGATGAATTGTCCACCTATTTTAGTGGTTAACATAAACCAAGTAATAACCAATTGAATAACAAACATCAAAAGGATAGAGACAAAATCTATGCCTTTACGATTGATAGAGCATAAATAGGCAATAGCAAAAACAACGATAATTCCAATGATGTTAATGATAAAAGACAATGAAATTCCTCCCTGAACCTACGCAGGTTTGATGAATAAAAGATTTTAAGCGTTCTTATGTTGTCCGGTCTTTTTTTCGTTTATACTTTTCGAGCGTATTAGTGAATCGATTTTAAAAAACATACAAAAATCGACGTCAAAATCCCTCGCAACGACGAAATAAAATTCTAAAAATAATAAATAGTCGTTTCAAATTAAATTTTAAATGCAGGGTGGGGAATATGCAAGATCAAATAAGTGTAAAAAATGTGCATTTTCAAGGGGATTATTGACAGTTCAAAAAGAAGTTTTTAATTTTTAAAATTTTAAAATTATAGTGAACATAGAAAAAACTAAAGTAGAATCTATATAATGTCAAAAAATGCCGGTTTCATTTATTCAATCAACATATTATTTCTTCATACATGGAACCATTTCGGCGTCCAGAAAAACGATGCGGAAATGCAACTAAAATTCGAATAATAACGATCGTTTTGATTAAATCGAGTTTGAATACCCCTTGCCCTCTCAAATGAGTTTTTGCATGGTTTTGTCTTCTCAGAATCATGGTTTATGATAGAACGAAACTGGAAATAAACTTCTGCAGCTCGCCAAAAGACAGGGCATATATAAAGGGAGCGGAATAAGCATTTAACTTAAAACGCTCCCTTTGTATGGTCGTTTAAGAAAGTACTTTATTCATCGTTTCTTTCAAAACAGCGGCTGAGTGGTTGAATTTTTCTTTTTCTTCTTCATTTAATTTCATTTCGATGATTTCACGAACCCCATTTCGGTTAACGACGGCGGGTGCACCGATGTAAAGATCTTCTTGACCGTATTCTCCTTCAAGCAGAACGGATACAGTCAGAATGCTGTTTTCATTCTGAAGGATCGCTTTAGTGATGCGGACAAGAGACATTCCGATTCCGTAATAGGTGGCTCCTTTTCTTTCGATGATATGGTATGCAGCATCCCGTACGTTTACAAAGATCTCATCCAGATCTGCTCTAGTGATTTCACCCTTTTTGATAAAGGAATCGAGTGGTTCAATACCAATAGTAGCATGGCTCCAAACCGGAAGTTCTGTATCGCCGTGTTCACCAATAACAACTGCGTGAACATTTCTTGGATCGACCTTTAAACGTTCTCCAAGTTGAAAGCGCAGCCGGGCTGAGTCGAGTACAGTGCCGGAACCGATGACACGTTCTTTAGGAAGTCCTGATTCTTTCCAGGTCACATAAGTAAGAATGTCGACCGGATTTGTAGCTACTAGGAAAATTCCGTCAAATCCGCTGTTCATAATATTTCGAATTATCTCTTTAAAAATCTTAGTGTTTTTTTCTACTAATTGCAGACGGGTTTCTCCCGGTTTTTGCGCTAATCCGGCTGTTATGACGACTAAATCAGCTTGTCTACAATCTTCATAATCTCCGTTCCAAATTTTAGCGGGAGAAGGGGCGAACGGTATTCCGTGATTGAGGTCCATGGCTTCGCCTTCCGCTTTTGCTTTGTTGACATCTATCAATACTATTTCTTCAGCTACACCTTGATTGATTAGGGAGTAAGCATAGCTGCAACCTACTGCACCAGTTCCAACGATAACAACACGATTTACTTTTTCTTTTTTCATGATAAGAAACTCCTTTCGTCATTTCTGGTTGATGTGAAATGTGTGAGAATCTAACCAAACCCATATGTAAAAAATGGTTTACATAGGGTAAGTCTACAAATTTATGTACTGTTAGAACATAATTTCCTGTTAGCAGTAAATGTTATGCCAACATTCATTTAAAAGATGCTGCAGCCAAAGACACACGTGAAAGGGTACGGTTCTTCATAAAACGTTGATAATTTAGAAAGAAAAGGAATGGCTGCAGCGATTTACAAGTTCATTATACAACACTAAATGTGAATTTATTCACAATATAAATGAATAATTTGTGAACTTTTTCACACACTGATTTTTTTTATTTTTGGATGAAACCATTTTTTATAGAAACAGGATGAATCGGCGTTTTCTTGCAAAAAAAAGGGCGAATGGGAAATAGGTTTTAAAGTCCATACAAAAACCCCTTATAGTCATTTAGGTATCATTCGTTTCTTTCATTTCCATTGCCTATAAGGGGATCTAATCAAATGACCAATTTATTCTTTTTTATCGTTAAAATCATGATCTTCCGAAAACTCGGCGTTATATGCTAGTTTTTGATTGACTCCCATTTTTGTCCGCCTGTTCGTTTGAACGTCCGGAAAACGATTCAGAATAAATTGATGAATAAACGCTTCTGCTATTGTGATGATAACGGCTGAAATAATGCTTCCCCAAGCAATCTGCATATAGTTATTAAGAAGAATACTGCCAAAAATCCAAACGCTCGTATAGGCAAGAAGAAAATCAACTATTGATGCAGACGTATTTCCAAAATAGGGAAGAATCAACCGATCTCCTATTAAAAAAGACATAATCGTCGTCAGTAAGCTGAAAGAAAAAATATCCAAATAGGTAGCATCAAAAAATAGATCGAGACCTACTGCAAATGCGATTAGGCAAGCAATAAATTTTATAAGTAAAATGCCAGCGTATTTCATCATTCAATCCTCCTTTGTCCATATTTTGAATCAAAAATCAGAATTTTATACTTGTGTCAAATAATTTTGTGAAAAACCATTAGGACATTTCACGTGATCGAATTCAGAAAAGGATTCGTTTATTGAAATCTTCTCTATAATCGTGATGAAAAAGGGGAAAAGAAAAAAAGAAAAAAAGAAAGCCTCCCTCTATAAACTTTAATTTTCTTCAAAATTCTCGCGTTTTCTTTAAATTTCGCTAACACATAATAGCTTCTTCACCTCAAATGAGTGTAAATTTCTTGTATTTATTCAATATATTTACATGGTAAGGTGCATCCTATAATACAGATTTACAATATCTGTAATATCATGTATGACCGTGCAAGAAGTCTCCACACTTCTCATGGTCGCTCACCCTCCCATGTATCACTGGATTTTAAGATCCACACATTCCTTCGTCCTGCGTACCCATGAGGTGGAGGTTGGATATGCTCCTTTACAGGGTCTAATGCCCGAATGGTGAAAATATACTCCAACTCTGCACTATTGGTGTTTGTCAGAATAACAAGTCGTTTGAAAGCTTTTATGCAGCCTGTAATGCTTTTATTTGAGGTAATCCCTTTAATAGCTTTAATCCATCAAACTCACACTGTTTCTTACCAATGGCAAATAACACACGTAATAATTTACAACACAAGGCAATCAGAGACTGTTGTTTTTTTAACGGCCTGTCTGGCCGATTGGTATAGTAATGATGCAAGGCTTTAAATACAGGATTATGGGCAACCAATGGTCGAATGGCCAGGTATAATGCTTTTCGTAAACGTCTTCGACCCCTTTTGGTTATGCGTGTTTGCCCTTTATACTTTCCTGAACTGTGTTCTCTTAAAGAAAGCCCTGCCAGATTGACTAATTGTTGCGGATGATTGTACTTGGTTAAATCTCCTACTTCCGCAAAGAACAAAGCAATGGTAGTGTAACTAAGTCCCGGGATATTGGTCATTTGTTTCGCACCTGGTATGCTTTCAACAACACCTTCTAGTTCTTCATCTAGTTGTGCTAACTGTTTCTTGTAAAGCTCATATTGATCCAATAGGCAATCCAATTCTCTTTTTGCGAACTGGATTCCTGTCTCAATCCCAACGCTCTTTTTCGCTACTTCTACGAGTCGGGTTGCTCGTTTCAGCCCAACCCCACGCTGTACATACGGTTTCCATTTTTGCAGCACTTCTTCTGGTGACAACTTTTGAATATGAGAGGGAAATGGAAACATGCGCAAGGTATAAAAGGCTGCTTTACCTTTCCAATCTCCAAACACATCGAAAAACTCTGGGAAAAAGCGCTGAATGACGTTTTCAATCCGCCCTTCAATGATCATAAGCTGTTTGATGAGCTGATCTCGTAATTTGACGCCTTCCCTTAGTTCAGCGTATACGCCCTCTAATAGGTTCGGTACGGAGTATCGCCCATCTTTCATTAACTGTGCAATGACACGAGCATCTTTTGTATCGTTTTTTGTAGGCGAATTGTCATCAAGCTCTTTACTTTTTTTGACGTGCATGGGATTCACTAGCACTACATCATATCCTTTTGCCTTAAGAAAGTAAGCAAGATTTAGCCAATAATGACCTGTTGGCTCCATTCCAAAAATCACGTGGTCCTTATGATTTTCTTTTTGAATATGATTAACCCAATCTAATAAGGTTTGAAAGCCGTGTATACGATTTTCAAAGATCAATCTCTTGCCAAATTCTAAGCCTCGGTCATCTTGAAAACGGGCAACGTGCTTTTCTTTAGCTACATCAATACCTACAATGAGAGTTGATGGTGTAATTTGAGAGATTTTTTGATTTTGTGTATAATTCATTTTGAGTCCTCCTTGGTTTATTGAAATTCGGGGTCAACGCGCATTGACACCCTGTACTATACCAAGGGGACTTTTTTTTATCAAACCTCAAATTTCCTCATTACAGGAATGCTCCTTTGTCCATATTTTGAATCAAAAATCAGAATTTTATACTTGTGTCAAATAATTTTGTGAAAAACCATTAGGACATTTCACGTGATCGAATTCAGAAAAGGATTCGTTTATTGAAATCTTCTCTATAATCGTGATGAAAAAGGGGAAAAGAAAAAAAGAAAAAAAGAAAGCCTTAAAACTTCCTAGTCAATGGGCTGAATTAGATCGGGCGAGTTATTTTTCGGTGAATTGACCAATTGAGAAACTTCGTACGCTTCCATGCATTGCTCATCATAAGGCTTTAATAAATTCTTTAATTTTTGAGGGTCGCTAATAGTTGGGTCCAACCATAACGGTTCATCCTGCGGTTTTAATATCACTGGCATTCTGTCATGAATAGACGCCATGAGAGGATTAGGTTTGGTTGTAATGATGGTGCAAGAAAATATCGAGTCGCCATTCGGCGATTTCCATTGTTCCCATAATCCAGCCATCGAAAATAACTCGTGGGATTTTAATAAAATTCTCATCGGAATCTTTTGATTGTTCACTCGTTTCCATTCGTAAAAGGAGTCGGCTACAATAAGGCAGCGTTTTTTTTGAAATGCATGCCGATAACTAGGTTTTTCAGTAAGAGTCTCAGCTCTGGCATTCACTAATTTATGGCCAATGGACACATCTTTTGCCCAAGGCGGAATTAATCCCCATCTTAAAAAGCCCATTCGGTTGGTTTGACCATCATTGATGACGGCTAGAACCGATTGGGAAGGGGCTATATTGTAGCTTGAGGAATAATCTTCATCCTTAAATGAATATTCAGCGCTAAAACGTTCAGCAATTTCTGCAATGGAAGCCGTTAGTGTAAATCGTCCACACATACCATTCACCTCTTAAAAGTATTATATATTGTAGCAGTTACATGTAGTAGAGATAGGATGAAAATGGTTTTGAGCATCCAATAGACGTTCATTCTTATTGAATGTTCAGCAATTACAAGAAAATACGATGTAAGATGCGGCAAAAGCCTCATGCTTCATAATAAATCAATCTACTTGACTAAACACCCCATAGGGTATACTATCCATTGTGAGTATAGAATATACGAGATATGGGAGATGCTTATGGTTGGATTGCTGATATTATTCATCATTTTTATTTGCTTAAAAGAACTTTATAAACGTTACTATCCGGTTAAAGGCATTCCGTGTATAGATCAAAGGAAACAGCGCCAAGATGGCCAAATTACGTTCTTGGATATCAGGGACTATAATGAAGTCATGAAAACGGACGGTCATACATCTTTGAATATTCCATATGCATACTTAAAACGTTTTTATAAAGATATTCCCAAAAACAACATTCATTTGATTGCGCAAGATCCACTGGAATTGAATCTAGGTCTGCGGTTTTTAGCTAGAAAAGGGTTTAAAGTTAAAAGTTATTCATTATCGAACTGTTCGTGTGATCAAAAAAGGATAAAGGGGATAGCCGGTAATGGAGTATAGTAAAGATATTAAAAACCGCTTAAAGCGAATCGAAGGACAAGTTCGCGGAGTACTTCGTATGCTGGACCAAGAGGAAGATTGTAAAGAAGTAATTACCCAATTAAGTGCAGCAAGAAGTGCTTTGGATCGGGCGATTGCACTAATAGTGGCGACAAACTTAGAAAAATGCATTCGTGAACAAATGGAAGAGGGAGAAGATCAAGCGCGTTCTGAGGTCATTAAAGAAGCGGTGCAGCTTCTCGTAAAAAGCAGATAAATCGATTAACTGGCTGGCATTTGGCATTTAAAGCAAAGTGTCCATGAATTTGGATGGCTATTCGAAAGTGTAATAAGAGGTGGCTCTCTGCATTTCAAAAAAGGGAATATCAGCAAGGCAGTTTGAAGGTCATAGAATATGGATTGGACCTTTAATAACGATTTTAAGGTTCATCAAACCGAAGCATATCTTTTGTTTTATCGGGAAAGAATCATTATAGTAAATTCGAAAACGTCATGAGACTCAATTAAAGGAGGTACATCAAATGGCGAACAATAAACGTATTCTCATGGTTGTGACGAACCATACAACGATTACGGATGATCACAAGACGGGACTTTGGCTGGAAGAGTTTGCGGTGCCTTATTTGACCTTTAAGGAAAAAGGATATGATGTCAAAGTAACGAGCATTAACGGCGGAGAAGTTCCTCTTGATCCAAATAGCATAAAAGAAAAAAATCCGGATTGGGTTGAAGCGGAAAAAGAATTAAAAAACACAGCGAAATTAAGCAAAGAAGATGCCGCTGGATTTGATGCAGTGTTCCTCCCTGGAGGGCATGGCACCATGTTTGATTTTCCGGATAATGAAACGTTGCAATATGTATTGCAGCAATTCGCCGAAGATGGAAGAGTCATTGGCGCTGTTTGCCATGGTCCGGCGGGGCTTGTCAACGTCACCTATAAAGACGGTACTCCATTAGTGAAAGGGAAAAAAGTAGCCGCTTTTACGAATGAGGAAGAAAGGGAAACGCAGCTGGACAGACATATGCCATTTTTACTGGAATCCAAGCTGCGTGAAAAAGGGGCGAACTTTGTTTCGGGTGAAAAGTGGTCCGATTTCTCTGTCCGCGACGGAAATTTGGTAACAGGACAAAATCCACAATCCAGCAAAAGCACGGCTGAAAAAGTGATTGAAGCGATTGAAAATCAGGAATAACAGACCTGGAACTGTTCTAAATAGAAGTTGAATTTACGATTTTTCACACCGTTCGTCTTGTTGAACGGTGTGTTTTCCTTGTGAATGGAAAAATAAGACAAATGAATGGATGGATCCTGATAGTAGTCGAATCTATAAAAATGTGCTATAGTAAACAATCAGAATGATGAATGATCATTTGAACAACTCCATAAGAAATCCGTGCATAACGCGCGGGAGAGGTTCGCGAACTCCCTCTATAAAAAACTAAGGAGAGACATCCGGCCAGGAAACAATGTCCGGGCTGCCGTTCTGCATGTCTGTCAAAGCACGTTTCCCTTTAGTTCGTACGAAATGGAAAGGTGCTTTTTATTGATTTGCTTTTTTTTAGGAACGGCAGGTCAGCAGTTTGTTTCTCTGCTGATAATAGTGGGAGATTGCGTCTTTCCATTGCGCAATCTCTTTTTATTATGCCGGCGATTATATTGGAATTCGTGAACCCTAAACAACCAATTTATATAAGAAAAGGTGAAGATCATGTTGAATGAGGAAAAAGCGGTTGTGGTATTCAGCGGAGGACAAGATAGCACAACATGCTTATTTTGGGCTTTGAAAAATTTTCAAGAAGTTCAAGCGGTGACTTTTGATTACGGACAACGTCACCGAAAAGAGATAGAAGTGGCAAAAACGATTGCTGACGATCTTGGAGTGAAGCACACAGTGCTGGATATGTCTTTATTAAATCAGCTCGCTCCTAATGCACTGACTCGTAAAGAGATTGAGATTGAACAAAAAGAGGGGGAACTCCCAACCACTTTTGTGGACGGCCGAAATTTGTTATTTCTATCGTTTGCTGCGGTGCTGGCAAAGCAATCGGGGGCTCGCCATATTATCACAGGGGTTTGTGAAACGGATTTTTCCGGCTATCCTGATTGCCGGGACGTTTTTATCAAATCCTTAAATGTGACGCTTAACTTAGCAATGGACTACGAATTTGTCATTCATACCCCGCTGATGTGGCTGAATAAAGCTCAGACTTGGGAGCTCGCTGATCAGTTAGGAGCGCTTGATTATGTGCGTGAAAATACATTGACTTGCTATAACGGTATTATGGCCGACGGTTGCGGTCATTGTCCGGCCTGTAAACTTCGCAAGCGGGGATTGAACGAATATTTATCTAAAAAGAACGGAGGTAGTAAGTAATGCTACAACAAATTTATCCGCAAGTGCAGCATGATTATACGTACGAATTAAACAAAGATCTGCAATTTGCAGCTGCCCATTTCATTCCTCATCCAGATGCAGGACAGTGCCGTAATGTACATGGCCATACGTATTTTGTCAATATAACGGTTGCAGGTGACGAGTTGGATGATTCCGGATTTTTGGTGAACTTTCAAGCGTTGAAAAAAATTGTTTCGTATCCATTTGACCATACACTTTTGAATGATCACCAAATGTTCAGTGAAAAACAGCCTGAAAACTTTCCTTCCACCGAAGTAGTGGCACGAAAAATATACGAAATGATACAAGCTTATTTGGACACATTGCCGAACAAGCCAAAATGCTTGCAGGTGTTCTTGCGCGAAACACCGACCAGTTATGTAGTTTATCGGCCGAAGAGAGGGAAGTAATATGGCTAAGAAGGTGCCTGTATTAGAAATATTCGGCCCGACCATTCAAGGAGAAGGCAGCGTAATCGGTCAAAAAACAATGTTTGTCCGAACGGCCGGCTGCGACTATTCATGCAGTTGGTGCGATTCTGCTTTTACGTGGGACGGATCGGCAAAAGCAGACATTCGACAAATGACGGCGGAGGAAATATGGAAGGAACTCAAACAACTGGGCGGTGATTGTTTCAGTCATGTGACGATTTCCGGAGGCAACCCGGCGCTCATCTCTGGCCTTTCAGAATTCATTGATTTGCTGAAAGAGGAAGGAATCCGTATAGGTCTTGAAACGCAAGGGAGCCGCTGGCAAGATTGGTTTTGGCAAATCGATGATTTAACGATTTCACCGAAGCCTCCTAGTTCAGGGATGAAAACCAATTTTTTCGTGCTGGATGACATCGTGAAAAAGCTTCAAGCGAAAAACCACCAAACTTTTAGTTTAAAAGTGGTAATATTTGATGATCGTGATTTTGATTATGCTGTCTCCGTCCATCAACGCTACCCCTCTGTTCCTTTTTTTGTCCAAGTAGGAAATGACGATCCAGCTACGGCCGATGATGATCAGTTGATTAAGCATTTATTAACAAAAATGAAATGGCTTGTAGAAAAAATTTCTGCATCGGCTGAAATGAATGATGTTCGGGCACTGCCGCAGCTCCATACTCTTTTATGGGGAAATAAACGAGGGGTTTAAACAAAAAAAGTAGAAAAGGAGGAAGCCGAAATGGCAGGAAGAAATGAGGAAGAATTGCAAGGAGTCACGTTGTTAGGCAATCAAGGAACAAAATATGTATTCGACTACGCACCAGAGGTTCTCGAAGTATTTGACAACAAACATCCGAACCGCGATTATTTTGTAAAATTCAATTGCCCGGAATTCACAAGCTTGTGTCCAAAAACGGGCCAGCCGGATTTTGCTACAATATATATTAGCTATATTCCCGACAAAAAAATGGTCGAAAGCAAATCGTTGAAGCTCTATTTATTTAGTTTTCGCAATCACGGAGACTTTCATGAGGATTGCGTGAATATTATTATGAACGATTTAATCGATGTCATGGATCCACGCTATATTGAGGTTTGGGGAAAATTCACTCCACGGGGCGGAATCTCGATCGACCCGTATGTCAATTACGGACGTCCCGGTACAAAATATGAAAAAATGGCTGAATATCGATTAATGAATCACGATTTATATCCTGAAAAAATCGACAATCGCTAATATTTCGCTCTCTGCGGAACTTCCGCAGAGGGTTTTTTAATGGATCCGGCTGCTTTTTTACCATAAAATTTAAAAAATCATTTTAAATTTTAGAATATTAAGTTTATTATTCTTAAAGGGGGGAGAAAAATGTCTAAATCCGTAAGAGCATTTATATTTGATGTATATGGTACTCTTTTTGATGTACATTCTGTGAAAGAAGCAGTGGAAACTTTATATCCTGGAAAAGGTGAGTCTATTAGTCAGACTTGGCGGAAAAAGCAAGTCGAATACTCGTTTTTGCGTCAACTCATGGGAACATACCGTTCTTTTTGGGAAATAACAAAAGATGCTCTCCGCTATGCCTTGAAAGAAAATGAACGGAGCATACCGTCTGAAATTGAGGAATTTTTAATGGAAGCTTATTTGCATCTTACTCCTTTTCCCGAAGTCCATGAAGTTTTGCTTCAATTACGGAACAAGACTCTGGCTGTGTTTTCAAATGGGTCGCATGATATGCTAGATCCATTGATCGATCATTCTCTATTTGGCGAACTTTTTGATGATGTCGTCAGCGTTGATGAAGTAAAACAATATAAACCAACTCCAGCCGCCTATGATCATACATTACATACGCTAAAAGTTTCACGAAAAGAAGTATTGTTCATTTCCTCAAATGGATGGGATATCTCCGGTGCAAAAAACTTTGGCTTTCATACTGCATGGATAAATCGGAACAAGTTGCCGATAGAAGAGTTGGATTTACATCCGGATGCAATATATGAAGATTTAACCGGTATTTTGGAATGGATATAAAGAAGAATATAGTAGCCCCCCTTTTTTTAATGTGTTCTTTTTAAAACTGGATTTTTTGAAAAATCCCAATAGAATCCGTTGCGCCCTTTTTTTAAAAAGGGCTATTTTAGTTTCACTCTTTTGACCAGCTTGTACATATGATGAACTGAAGACAGTGATCTGTCTTTCTTAATAAGCAGTTGGTATTTTTATCTAATTTATGAATAATATATTTGATCAATTAAGCAAGAAAGGAGGGAAATAAGATGGCAGGTACAAAAACATTTGTAAACACGAGCCCGGCCACTTTACAAGTTACTCTTTTTATTCGTGAAGGAAATGACCCGCTAAGTCAAGATGGGACGGTTTCTTTTGTCCTTGATCCGGGAGAAACAGAGGTCGTTGCCTTTGGAAACGCTCAAAACTCTTTCCTGAACGGAATTTCTTTGTTTACTATTTTTGCAGGAGATCTTTATAGCAAAATTCAATTTGTAACCGTAGTTGGAAGTGAGCTTGATAATCTTCTTAATACTAATGATGTGATTACAATCACAAAGGAACTAACCGATTACGTCTTATCTGGAGGCAACAGCAGTCTAGATGCAGTAAATAATGCTCTAACAGTGGCTGAGATGCGGGCTGCTCTTGAAAATCCACAATTGGGGCTTGATCTTACAGCATACAACAGCCTAACAGAGGCACAAAAAGATCAAGCAGCCGGAACCGTATTAACGAATCGACCCGTTTCAGGATATCCTACCGTGGCAAGTGTACAAGAAGCTCTTAATCATGCAATAGATCAAATCGTAGATCCGAACAATATATTTGTTCTTGCAGGCTCAGTAGATGGAAATGGAAGCAGAGCGAATCCATTTGGTAGCATTGTGGAAGGGATTGCAGCCGTAAATCCGGGAGGAACGGTCCATGTATTAAGTGGAACATACCCTATCACCACTCAAATTGCCGTCAATAAGGAAGGGATTACTTTAAAAGGCGAGCCAGGAACATTGCTTGTATTGCAGGCCGATCTTATTCCATTGTTAATTTTATCGAATAATACGACGATTGATGGTTTAACCATAACGAGTGATACTCCTTACCAGAAAGAATTCATCCAAGTTGCCGGAACGAATACAAGGTTGATGAATAACACAATATTCGGTCCTCCACAAGCATTGCCAATGTCTGACTGGGTAGTGAATCGGGCAGTAGTGCCTCAGGTTAATGTAACGAATTTAATAGTTGAAAATAATACGTTTTATTCGTTGCGGACAGGTATTTATATCAATCCAAATGTAACGGGTGCTATGAATAATAACGTGGTTTATAATACAAAAGGTGGTTTTTTAGTGGATCGGGCATTCACGACATTTAATGGTAATTCATGGGGAATCCCGGCAAATGAGTTTGATATTGTCTTGCTAGCTGGAACTACAACAGGACCACCATACGATGATTTGGCTGCCTTAAGTGCCGAAAATAATCATGCAACCATTTCGGACCAAAGATCACAATAAAGTTTAAAAAACTGCAAGGCATTATTTCCTAATTAGAATTCAGGTTAAGTGGTAGTAAGTAGAGCTTTTTTTGTCCGGAATGAATAGTTAGGGTTTCTTGATATGACTTTGTTTTTACACCGTTCGTACGTGACGGTGTTTTTGTTTTGTGAACATGAAGATTGTTCATAATTAAGATTCTCACAGATCATTAAGAAAAATGGGCCCATACATTTGCAAGTTACATCTCCCTATCATTAAACTAATGATAGGAAGAAAGAATATTCAAGTGTATGAAGAAAAAGGTCATTAAGTTGAAAAGCAAGGAGACGATGCAAAGTATGTTAGAAACAAAAACAAGCCCGAAAGAAGCAGATCTACATGACTATTGTTCCATCGTAGCCAAGACCAATGGAATTGATCCAATCGGTTCAGCTCCGGTTCATCAGCGCTATATTTTGGTGGAAACGCCATTTCCATGGACAAAAAAAGTAGAACAGTCCCCAAAAATGAATGAAAAATTGTTGGAAGTATTAAAAGAGGCGGAAGAGCAAGAAAAAAGTTTCCGGTTTTTAGCGTTTCATTCGGATACTCTCCCTTCTCCTGATGGGTATTCGCGCGTCTTTTTGTTTGAACGACCGGACTCTTTTTTGGCTCATTATGAAAAACGGGAATATTTGCTTCCGAGTCAAAAAGTTCACGAGTTGGTGCGAGGTTTTTTAGCCAATACCGCTTCTTTAGAGAAATTTGATGAGTACTTGCAGCCTTCATCCCATATCAGAGAGCTGTTTTTATGTACACAAGGCAGCCGCGATCGGTGCTGTGGAAAGTTTGGCTACGAACTGTATAAGGAAATTCAGGAACGTCTTTCATTAAATCCTGATTCTTGTTTACGCGTATGGCGTTCCAGTCATTTGGGAGGCCATCGCTATGCGCCGACTATGCTTGACTTGCCGGAAGGACGCTACTGGGGCCATTTGAATCCAAATCAACTGGATGCTCTATTGTTCCGGAAGGGTGCATTTTCTGATCTAGCCGGTTCTTACCGAGGCTGGGGAGTTATTTCTCCATTTGAACAAGCAGCAGAGCGGGAAGCCTTTTTGAAAATGGGCTGGGATTGGATAGAAATGATGAAACAGTCGAAGATCGTTGAAAAAAGCGAGAATACGGCTCGGGTACGAATTGATTATCATTCACCAGACGGCCAACAGCAAGGAACTTATGAAGCTGATGTAAAAATTGAAAGAACGATCAAAGTTTGGGGATGCGGGGCAGAACCGAGCGATGTGAAACAATATAGAACGACTCGATTGGATAAAATGAATCATTAATCCGTTTCAATAGGAGCCGTGGAGAGCACGGTTCATTTGCGGTCCTACATTGATTGCGACGATTCCGTTTGTTCCGTAATCGATGTAGGGCCTTTTTTTGGCAGAAAAAGAATATTTTATGGATAAGTGAATGTTTTTTCTTTTTTTGGAGAAACTAAATAAAGAATGAATTTATATGTTGGAGGTTTTAATATGGAACGAGGCACTGTTAAATGGTTTAATGCTGAAAAAGGATACGGATTTATCGAATCTGATAGTGGATCCGATGTATTTGTTCATTACAGCGCCATTCAAGGAGAAGGATATAAGACGTTGGAAGAAGGACAACAAGTGGAGTTTGAAGTGGTTCAAGGAAATCGTGGACCTCAGGCAGAACATGTAGTCAAACTATAATGAGGATGAATCAGGGGGTGACTTCGTTATAGTCACCCCTTTTTTCAATGAAAAGGATTATAACCTGAATGAAAAACGATTCTTTCGCCGTTTAGCATCAACCAAACCACTCTGAAGAGATCATCTAAACGTAACAAAATGAGGTCAACCTGATTCTTTTCCATTTAAATCAATGTTCACATCTCATCCAAAGTCATGAGTTTGATCGACCGCTTGCCATCCATTCAAAATTTTTGCCGGGAACCCAACTTCTTTCCGAAATGAACAATGAAGAGTTTTGGACAGTTGTAATAAAAAATTATAAAAGATAAGTTTTCGAACCTATTTTAGAAATGATTAGATTGGAAAAAAGGTACCGTCAAGAATTTTGTGTAAGAGAGTATTCTCAGATACGTTTTTTTAATCTTGGAGGAGGTGTTTAGTTGTCTTATATGAGACTGAATATTCAGTCTCATATAAGACAACTTAGTCTCCCTAGACTCTGTTCTTCATGAACAAAATTTGGTCTTTCAGTATCTTTCTTCAAACATATCTTGAAGTGCCTTGTATGCCGTAGAAAACCCTTTAAGTTTTCTAGTGGACCATTTTTCATTCAAGTCCTGTACCGTTAAGAACGTGATTTTTTCTGCTGCTTCAATACTGGTTAAGCTGTTCATCGTTTTGAGTCGTTTACGTATATCTTTAATCGTTCGTTCAATCGCATTGGTCGTGTAGATGACACTACGAATACTGGTCGGATATTTCATGAATGTTAGGAGGACATCTAAATCCTGTTCCCAAGATTGGACTTCTCTAGGATACTTTTTAGACCACTTGTCTTTAAACTCATGAAAGGCTTGAATGGCTGCGTCTCTTGTCATCGAACGATAGATCAGCTTTAGGTCTTCAGCCACTTCAAATTGGTCTTTTTTCCTTACCTTGTTTAACGTATTTCTTACTTTGTGGACCACACATCGTTGAACATCGGCTTTCGGATAGACGGCTTTAAAGGCTTCTTCAAGACCTGGGAGTCCATCAAAAACACCAAGTAAGACTTCATGAGCACCGCGTGTATAAAGGTCTTGGAGAATCTCTTGCCAGCCATGCGCGCTTTCTTGACCTCCAACGTAAAAGCCAAGAATTTCACGATAACCTTCTTCATTGACACCAAGAACAACGTAAATGACTTCTTTGGCATACGTATCACGACGAACTTTTATATAAAACCCATCAAGATACAACACAGAATACCGTTTGTTTAATGGACGTTGTTGCCATTTTTGAATATCCTCCAACGCGGCATCTGTAATATGACTAATCGTGGTAGGAGAGTAGGTTGAACCAAGAATTCTTTCGATAAACTTCCCAATTTCTCGAGTGCTCATCCCACTTTGATACATTTTAATAATCGCCTGTTCCAGCCAGCCGTCTTGACGTTGATAAGGCTCAAACAGTTGAGTCTGGAAATCCCCGTTGCGATCTCTTGGAACCGTAAGAGCTTCTATTTTCCCGTACTTTGTATCAAGAGTACGGTGATAATAACCATTTCTTGAGTTTTGAACGTGTTCCTGTTCCACTTGGAGGAAATTTTTGATTTCTTCTCTCATGATGAATTCAAGCTTTTCTTGAACAAAATCTTTTATCATATTTTCCAGTTGATTTGCGAAATCTGAGTTGAGTATACTATTACTCATAAGGTAGGGTATCTCCTTTCAGTTTTGTTTGGTCGCAAATCTGAGAATACCCTGCCTTTTTCTTTTTTTCTAGTAGAAAAATTTGCTTACACAAAATAATTTACATCATCGGAAAAAAGGCTGGAATGCTGGTGCACGTGGTGATGATCACGATTTACTTTTGGTTTGTAAGGAAGTAAAGACCGAAAATTCAGGCGAGTGATTTGATTGGTTAAAAAAGCGGATTGATTGGGATTTTGCTTTCTTTTAGTATTTAATATATCAATGATTCTTTGCCTGGTTGTAATCCCGATTCCATGTGCATAATAGAGACGTTCATCCAATACGATCGCATTTTCTCCTTGCCATTCCGGAGTATTAGGATCATGATCAGGATTGATAAAATAAACGCAATCTCCGGGTAAAAAATCCGTTCCTTTATGACTGCGGAGATCAAGATCTTGGTCATATTGCCAATCGTATAGATAAAGATTTGAAAAAAGGAGATTAAACTGTTCTTTATCAATGATTTCCAAAACTGCTTTATAAAAGACGATCACCATGGCTGTAGCACATTCAAAAGCATACTTTCTGCCGTTACGGAAGATGTCTTCAATCGCAGTTTGGGGCAAAACATTAGTTTTGAGGGCAAAGGCGCCTTTTTCGGTAAGCGTCCAATATTTTTCGTTGCATTTAGATGTACTAAAAGTGGCAAAATGGACACCGCTTTTATACAACCGTTTAGCCGCTTGAATGATTTGAAGTCTAATCGCAAGTTCAAATTCAAGTTGCTCCTTTGTTTCATACTCATAAACCGTACTGTATTTCCCCATTAATTGAAGGATTGTAGATGCTTCATTGGATAAAGTCCCCAGATCCATTTGGCTGAAATCTTCTAATTTTTGATTAATAATGATCAATCATAACCTCTCCTCGTTTTAGAGAATCGGAATAAAGGAATGAAAAAAATCGCTATACTGCATATAGTTTAATTATTTATATGAATGATCGAAGAATAATGATAAAATTTGTTCCTGTGGAAAAGGTTCAATAAATCTGAAAATAACCTTAAAATGTTGATATATCGGGGCACTATCTTTTAAAAAGGATGTGTAACAATATTTAATGCTCGTTTTCAAATGATTTAAGCAGAATGATGAAAGGATGATTTTGAAAATTAGAAAAATTTGATTTCTAATACATTCAATCAAGCAAAAGAGATCGTTTGGAAAATCCGAAAGGCTAGGATGACGAACGAATTCATCAATAGGTGAAAAACGAAAGAAATAATTGATTCCAACCTGAACAAAGGTTCTGAGTGAAGAAGCTCTTTGAAAAAAATCCGTTTCCTATTTCGGGAAAATTCAAAAATTTGCTTGTACATAGAATTAAAGAAGCTGTATGAGAAGAATAAATCTTGATGGACCATAAGATAAAAGAAAACAGGAAATCATGGATTTTCGGCGCTGGAAAAGACGCATAATAGTTTGTTTTTATAAAAAATCGTTTGTGCACTCGCATTCTAAACAAAGTATCGGGAGAAAAACGTATAGATAACGTTTTAAAATCGGATGGATGCTTAAATGATAAAATGATGATTCGCATGGGGAGAAGGTGTGGACGTGAAAAAAGATTTGGAGGTTTTAAAGCCTGTTGTTCACCAGCTGTTTGACTATTTCCATCATCATCCGGAAAAAAGCTGGCATGAGTTTGGAACGACACGCTTTATTGCTGAACAGCTGAAAACATTCGGCTATCAACCAAAAACGTTTACGGATTGTACGGGAGTTGTGGTAGAATTCGGCCAAGGGAAAAACGGAATATGTGTCGGGGTCAGAAGCGATATGGATGCTTTATGGCAAGAAAAAGACGGAATATGGCAAGCCAATCATTCATGCGGCCATGATGCCCACATGGCCATTGTTCTTGGCGTGATGCTTTTGTTCAAAAAAATAAACTATAGTCCTCCCGGAAAGTTGATGTTTCTCTTTCAGCCTGCAGAAGAAAAAGGTACCGGGGCGCTGAAAATGATTGAAAAAGGCGTTATTGATAGCTTGAACTATTTATACGGCATTCATTTGCGGCCTATTCAAGAACTTCGCTTTGGTCAGGCTTCACCAAGTATCAAACATGGCGCATCAGCATTTCTTCAAGGCAAGATTCACGGAGAAGATGCTCATGCCGCCAGGCCTCATTTAGGGCAAAATGCCATTGAAGTTGGAGCCGCTTTGGTTAACGCTTTGAATCAAATTCATTTCGATCCCCGAATCCCTTATTCTGTGAAGTTGACAAGTTTTCATGCCGGCGGGGAAGCGGCAAACCTCATTCCGGGAAAAGCTTCTTTTCGAATGGATATTAGAGCACAAACGAACGAGGCTATGCAGCAGCTAATGGAACGTGTATCGAAAATATTCCAATCATTAGAAATTCAATTTGGCGTTAAGATCCACGCTAAAATGGAAGCCGATGTGAAAGCTGCTTCCATCCATCCGGAAGCAGAAAGAATCATGTCCAAAGCGATTGTCCAAACATTGGGAGAAGAAGGGCTGGCTCCTGGCATGCTGACAACGGGGGGCGAGGATTTTCATCATTATACTTTCCATAAACCAGATTTAAAAGCTACGATGCTCGGACTTGGCTGCGATCTGCGTCCGGGGCTTCATCATCCAAACATGACCTTTCAAACGGAAGCAATCTTTACCGGTATCGAAATATTGGCTAATGCAGTGATGCGCACGTTCGAACTGTCGGATAAGGACAAGGCCGGATGAATGGTATAATGAAAATCGATCGTTTCTAATAAACTCACAATCCGACAACGGGCCCAAAATAGTGATGAAAGCTTATTCATCAACGGAATATCGGTATACCTGTCAAACTTTTTGAATGGACGTGTTTTTCAGTATCTTTAATGTGGTAACGAAATAGGATCGTTTCTGTTTTTTCCTGGGAAATAATTGATAGGATTTTACGATGATGGTTGGATCTCTGTTTATTCACCTAACCATTACAATTTGCTATATCGAGCGATCCTAAGCGGTCATGAGCTGAAGAAAATCATTGGCGCAGAAATTGTCATCAAACAAGACTTGTTAATTTAATTATGTTCAGTCGGGAATGGTTGTAATGAAATTTGTAAGAATGCAAAAGAATCAGTTCAATTTACCTGCTGGTTCCGAATGTGCAACGATATAGAAGGGGATGACTTGTATGATTATTGAAAAAATAAGCATGCGCCATATGAAAATGAAAATGAAACTTCCTTTTGTCACCAGTTTTGGCATCATCCAAATGAAAGATTTCATTTTAGTTGAGGTGCAAGATGAGAGCGGGAATATAGGTTGGGGGGAATCCGTTGCCTTTAGCGCACCTACCTATACTGAAGAAACGTTTCAAACCAACTGGCATATTTTGGAAGATTTTTTAATCCCCATGATAAAAGGGCGGGAGATTTCTCATCCACATGAAGTAAATTCGATATTTCAGCCGATTCGTGGTAATTATATGGCAAAATCCGCTATTGAAACGGCCATTTGGGATTTATATGCAAAGCGTTTAAACAAACCGCTTTACCAAGTGATTGGGGGGAAAAAGCGACAAATAGAGGTTGGTATCAGCCTTGGCATTCAAAAATCCATCGATGATTTGCTGGAAATGATCAAAAACTATGTGGAACAAGGATATAAAAGAGTGAAAGTGAAAATCAAACCTGGCTGGGATGTAGAAGTGATCAGACAAATCCGTCATTATTTTCCGCAGCTCCCTTTGATGGCCGATGCCAACTCTGCTTATCGTTTGGAAGATGTTCCTTTATTGAAACAATTGGATGACTTTCATTTAATGATGATTGAGCAGCCGTTGGCCCACGATGATATCGTCGATCATGCGTTGGTTCAAAAGGAACTGAAAACGCCGATATGTTTGGACGAAAGCATTCATAGTCTTGAAGATGTAAGAAAAGCTGTTGAACTTGGAAGTTGTCAAATTATTAATCTGAAAATCGGCCGCGTTGGCGGATTAGGAGAGTCTATCAAAATTCACGATTTTTGCAAAGAACATCACATTCCGCTTTGGTGTGGAGGAATGCTTGAAGCAGGAATCGGCCGGGCCCATAACGTTGCCATCACTACTCTGGATCAATTTACTTTGCCAGGGGATACGGCTGCCTCATCTCATTATTGGGAACGTGATATCATTCAACCGGAAGTGACCGTCGAGAATGGATGGATTCATGTCCCTGAAAAACCCGGGATTGGCTATGAGCCAGATTTCGAAGCGATTGATTCTTTTACTTGCCACCAAAAAGTTTTTTAATGGATGTTAGAAAAAATGATTGTTTGGCAAACCATTTTGTCATTTTTTGTCCGTTTGACAGTTTACACTTTGATTGGCTATGATAAATTCAAATACAATTAGTTAATAGGAAAATAGGTTGGCAAAAGCCGTGCTGTCGAGCTCTTGCCATGAAAAGGGAAGTCCGGTGAAAATCCGGCGCGGTCCCGCCACTGTGAATGGGAGCTTTCTAAATGGTTTGCCACTGTTTGCTGTTTTGCAGATGGGAAGGCTTTAGAAAGCGATGATCATGAGCCAGGAGACCTGCCTATTTTTTCTTGCGACGTTATACCTACGAGGATAGGGTGCGTCAGTTTGTTGCTGGCTATTTTTGTTTTTTTTTGGCACCCTATCTCGTTAGGTGTGCCTTTTTCTTTTGGTTATTTTTTATTATTACATATCGTTGAGGAGGGGGATTTGTGTTTTCTATTAAAAAGATAGCTGTCACGGCTTTAATGTCTATTTTCATAATAGGCCAATTGGCATTTGGTTTTACTGCTTTCGCGTCGGAACCGTCAAATAGCAGTATAACGGCTGAACAGCAGCAATCAGAAGTAGGAGTGACCATCATCGGGGACAATGGTCCGATCTTGCAAACAACGGCGGTCGATGTCCCTTCTGGAAGTACGATTTTGGACGTTTTGCAAAAAGCAGCCCTTGAAAACCATCTTTCGGTCGAAACGAAGGGAAGCGGTGAAAACGTTTATGTAGACGGTATCAATGGTTTACATGGAGGCGACCGCGGACCGGCTAGCGGCTGGATGGTGTATGTCAACGGGCTCTCCATTCCTGTCAGTGCCGCTGTATATCAAGTGACCAACCATGATCACATTCAGTGGGAATACACGACTGATTATACGAAAAATCAGAAAGTAGATGCCAGTTTAACGATCATCGGGAAAGATGGAAAACCTTTTGTTTCGAATGTAAAAAGAACAACCGAAGGCCATGCGACGGCTTACGATTTGTTAAAATCGATTGCGGATGATCAAAAGATTCCTCTTGATGTTACTTATAGTAAAGACTTTGGTTTTTACGTTCAAAACATCGGAACAGAACGGCTTGAATCTCATGATACATGGGGGCAATATTGGGCATTTTATGTCAATGGCCAAATGGCTTCCGTCGGTGCATCGTCCTATGTACTGCAACCGGATGACAATATAACTTTTAAAGTCGAAACGTGGGGAACGAACGAATATAACGGAAACAACGGGAATAATGAAAACAATGGAAATAGTGGAAATAACGGAAATACCGGAAATGAAGGCAGCGGCAATGGTCAAAATGGATCAGATGGGTCCAATACATCGCCGGTAAACGAACCAAATAAGGTCAGTGAAAACGAAATAAATGACATTTTAAAAACGACGGTGAACCATATTCTTCAATCGGGAGTCGACAGTCCGTGGGAGGCTGTTGCCATTCGTCAAGCCGGAATGAAAGTTCCTGCATCTTATTTGAATGACATAAAGCAACAAGTGATAGAGACAAAAGGAGAGTACCGGAATATTACCGATTATGAAAGAGATGTTATTGGTATAACGGCTGCAGGAGGAGATCCTCGCGATATAGCAGGATATAATTTAGTGGAGAAAATCTACAACAGTGACTATTGCGAAAAAAACGAAAGCTGTCCAATGACTCGCCAAGGCACAAACGGAATCTTGTATGCCTTAATTGCTTTGGACAGCGGAAATTATCCAGTTCCATCAAACGCTAATTGGACGAGAGAAAAGTTAAAGAAACGCATTTTAGAATTACAGGAAGCGGATGGCAAGTGGACGCTATATAACGGCCAAGGTTCACCTGTCGATATGACCGGAATCGCAATCGCTGCTCTGGCTCCTTATAAGGATGAACCGGAAGTGGCTGCCGCTATTAAACGAGGTGTCGATTGGCTGTCTGCTGAACAGAAGGAAAATGGTGGTTTTGCAGATCCTCAACTAGGGGAAACAAGTGAAGCAGCATCCGCAGCCATTATAGGTTTGACAGCAGCAGGAGTTGATCCTCAAGGTGCTGCATTTACGAAAAAAGACGGCAATTTGTTGAGCTATTTGATCCGTTTTTATAATGGTGCCGGACAATTTCGCCACACGGCAACGGGTGATGCAGATGAAGTGGCAACCGAGCAAGGTGCCGAGGCGATGGTCGCTTATCAACTTTTTGCTGATGGAAAAGGTTCCGTTTATCGGATGGCACAAAATCCAAATCCGGCGAAAGAAGGGACCGACAATACCCAAACGAGCAACAATCCTAATTCAGAATCAAAAAATGAGAACAGCGGTCTCGTAACGAACAATTCAAAAGAAAAAAATGATCACGATCAATCCGGATCCAAAACTTCACACCCTCCTTTGGGCGGCAAATTGCCGAATACTTCAACGAATATCTATAATCTTCTTTTGGCAGGAATCATTCTGATCATAGCGGGTGTTCTGTTATATGTTTATAACCGGAAATACCGGGAGAGAGGCCATGATTAAAAAGATCTCTCTTTTGTTCATTGCTGGGGGCTTTCTTTTCATTGCCTGCGCTGGATGGCAGAAGCTGAAAATGGATGCGGATCAAAAAGATGCGCTTCGAAAAGCGGAAAAAATTGTGCATTCTGAACATAAACAAGGATCTTTTCATCCTGTGCGCGGAGAAGTCGTGGGTACTTTAGAGATACCAGCCTTAAAACGGAAGCTGCCGATTGTCGAAGGAGCTTCTCCGGAAGATTTAGAAAAAGGGGTCGGCCATTATTCAGCTTCTGCCTATCCGAAACAACATAATCAAATTGTTCTTTCCGGCCACCGGGATACGGTGTTTCGACAAATAGGAACGCTGAAAAAAGGCGATCAGTTGATCATTCGATTGTCGTACGGATCCTTTTCTTATACCATTCGCCGCATGAAAATTGTGGACAAGGACGATCGTTCTGTCATTCATTCCACCGCGCCGACTGAGGAGTTAGTTTTAACGACATGCTACCCATTTCGTTATGTGGGAAATGCACCGAAACGTTATATCATCTATGCTTATCCGGAACATTTTCAAGGGGGTGACGGTAAATGAGAAAATGGAAAAATGCGTTCTTACTACTATTCTCTTTTTTGTTGATCTTGTTTACGGCAGGCTGTCAAAAGGATGAAGTCGTGCCTCATTCCAATAACGACCATCATAACGCAGCGGCTGTTCAGTCATCTTCGGACAAAACATCTTCAGACGGTAAAGAAAAGGAGATAAAAACTTCCAAAGAAGATCATAATCAAAATAAAGATCAAACTGCAGATGCGGAAAAGTCGTCCCATTCGGCCGCAGATTCGTCCAAAACCAGCAATGAAAAAGAAACAAAGTCGAAATCGACTGATTCAGCTGCAAAGTCAAAAAACGGATCGTCCAATGCCAATGCGGAGAAAGAGAATAGCAAAGGGAACAGCGAACAAAAATCAACGGCTGAAAAGAGCAATGCGACGACAATCCATACTCCACAAGCACCAAAGAGTCAATCGACTGTGAAACCGGAGCCGGCCAAAAAACCATCTTCGAAACCAGCCGCAACGCCTGTTCCAAAACCGGCCCCAAAATCGGCCTCAAAACCGGTTAACAAACAAACGGTAACGGTATCGATTCGTGGAGATTCACAAACGGGAACCATCCTTTCCCCCACTAAAGTACCGTTGCAAAATGGGGATACGGCGTTGGAAGTGACATTGCGAATCGCCAAGCAAAAGGGCATTCCGGTCAGTATACGCGGCAGTCATTCCACGGCTTATGTGGAAGGAATTTCGAATCTTTATGAATTTGATCATGGTCCGTTAAGTGGTTGGACGATAAAAGTCAACAATAAGTACGTTTCTCGTAGTGCAGGTGCTGTCGCCGTCAAGGCGGGGGATGTGATTCAATGGATTTACACGAATGACTATACAAAGGATACACAACCATGAAAAAAGGAATTCATTCTTACCATCCATTCGTTTGCTTTCTTTATTTTGCCGGGGCGATGGTGTCTGCCATGCTTTATCAGCACCCAGTCTTTTTAGCGGCGGGTGCTGTGCTCTTTCTCATATTGAATATTTTGTTGGACTCCGGTAAGACGGTGCGTAAATGGCAGGGGATGATGATCACCATTCCCGTATTTTTTTTGATACTCAATCCATTGACGAATCACCGCGGCAGTCATATTTTCTTTTATTTCGGCGCAAATCCCGTCACGTTGGAATCGTTTTTGCAAGGATTGATGCTTGCGCTTACTTTATTTAATTTAATGGCGGCTTTTGCCGCTTACAACCAAGTGATTACGGCGGAAAAATTTTTATTTTTATTTGCGAAATGGCTCCCGCAATGGGCCCTGTTGGCTATGCTGGCCATGCGGTTTGTTCCGCTCTTACGAAGAAGGCTTTATGAAATTGAAATGGTCCAAAGAGGAAAGGGACAATCTGTCACAGAAGGCACCTTCATACAAAGAGTAAGAAATGGTCTGGAATTCGTGCAAATATTGTTAACTTGGTCGCTTGAAGAGGCAATTCAAACCGCCGATTCCATGGCAGCAAGGGGTTATGGGATTCAGAAACGGAGCCGTTATATTCCTTTTCGGATGAAGGGAAAAGATTGGTTTGCGATGGTTTATTTGCTTGTTTTCGGAACGGCAGTGGCTTTTGGATGGTGGCTTGGGGACGGCGTGCTGGCAGTCTATCCGATTTTGGAACCACTATTATTGCAAGGCAGAGAGTGGTTTTTCCTGCTCATGTTCGTTATGTTTGTAGGGTTTCCAATAGGAATTCAAGTAAGGGAGGCACTGCTATGGCGTTATTGGAAGCGAAAAATTTAACTTTTACGTACCCGGATGCACCAGAACCTGCTCTATCTGATATCACTTTTACAGTAGAGCCGGGAGAATTTATTCTCCTTTGCGGCCCTTCCGGTAGCGGAAAGTCCACTCTTCTGCGTTTGTTAAAGCGAGAAGTCCGTCCGCATGGAAAGATAGAAGGGGAGTTGTTTTTGGACGGATGTTCTTTTATGAAAGTTCCGGCCAAACAAATGGCACAAGAGATTGGCATGGTTTTTCAAGATCCGGAAAATCAAATCGTTATGGACCGGGTGATGGAGGAGTTGGTTTTTGGTCTTGAAAATTTGGGATATTCAACGGAGGACATGCGAAAGCGAATAGCCGAAATGGTTCATTTTTTTGGCTTGGAAGGATGGTTGGAGCGAAAGACATTTGAATTGTCAGGCGGCCAGAAACAATTGGTCAATCTTGCTGCTGTTTTGTTGTTGCATCCGCGTATTCTTCTTTTAGACGAACCTACTGCTCAGCTTGATCCGGTGGCTGCAAGTGAATTTATGACCATGCTCCGGAGAATGAATGAAGAATTTGGACTTACCGTCATCATCGCGGAACATCGCTTGGAGGAATTGTTTTCACTTGCAGACCGCGTCATGGTTTTGGAAAAGGGCAAAAAGATTTATGATGCCCCATCGCGTGAAGTCGTTTCTCAATTGGCAAAACATCCTTCTTCTCAGATCTATCCCTATCTTCCCAGCCCGGCCCGCCTATATTTAGAACATAGTCAAAAGCCTGCCTCAGAAAGCATTCCGCTGACAGTAAAAGAAGGAAGAAAATGGATTTCGACCCTGAAAGGGACCTCCGTTCCCACCCAGCCGTTTCAAGAGGATATTACAAATAAAAAACCTTTGTTGGCTTTAAAAGGAATTAATTTTCAATATGAAAAGGAGACTAGACCAATACTGGATCAATTGTCGCTTTCCGTGTATGAAGGGGAGTGGCTGTCGGTAGTTGGAGCGAATGGATCGGGAAAATCTACGTTGCTGAAAGTCATGGCCGGTCTCCAAAACCCGCAGCGTGGTGCCGTTATCTTTAATGGAAAGAAACTGAAAAAGCCAATTCCATCAGAAATTGCTTTTTTACCGCAAAATCCGAAACTTTTCTTCCTGCAGGATACAGTGGAAACGGAGTTAGAGGCCATCATCGATAAGCACCAAATTCAACATGGAAGAGAAAAGATGGAACAATTAATGGAGATGTTTCAATTGACGCCTATTAAAGACCGTCATCCTTATGATTTAAGCGGAGGAGAAATGCAAAAGGCGGCTCTTGCCGGTGTGATGCTGATGAATCCGCGACTTCTGCTTATAGATGAACCGACAAAAGGATTGGATCCGGAAGCAAAACTTCAGTTTGGGAAACTGTTAAAAAATTTAAGGGCTAATGGGGTTACGATTGTAATGGTTACTCATGATATTGAGTTTGCTGCTCAATACTCGACTCGCTGCGCCATGCTGTTCCAAGGAGAAGTAACGATTACCGCTCCTACTAAAACGTTTTTTCAAGGAAATACGTTTTACACGACTGTTGCCAATCGGATTTCCAGGGGCGGACGTGTCCCGGAAGTGTTAACGGTAGAGGAGGCTCGAGAAAAATGGCGCTTTCTAGAATGATTCTCATCCTGTTAGCGGTTATTTTATTTGTGATTCTAGCCTTTTTGCCTTTATCGGTACAGCGCCATTTTTTATGGATCAGCGTGATTTTTATGATCGGCACGTTTCTTCCTTTTGTCATTCGCTTTGAGAGGCGGAAAGCAGCCGGACGAGAGCTGGTGTTGTTGGCGGTTTTAGGAGCGATTGCCGCAGTAAGTCGGGTTCCGTTTGCTCCTCTTCCAAGCGTTCAGCCTACCACGTTCGTCGTGATTGTCACCGGGCTCGCGTTTGGACCAGAAAGCGGGTTTGTGGTCGGCGCACTCGCAGCACTCGTTTCCAATATGTTTTTAGGACAAGGCCCCTGGACGCCTTGGCAAATGTATGCTTGGGGTATGATCGGGTTAACGGCAGGTTTGATGCGACGAACAAGGCTGATGAAAAATACGGTTGGCCGCTGTGCTTATGGATTCGTGGTGGGCATTCTATTTGGATGGGGTATGAATCTCATGTATGTCGTCTCTGTTATGAACCACATCACTTGGCCGCAAATAGTAGCGTATTACAGCGCCAGTTTTCCATTTGATTTGGCTCACGGGCTTTCCAATGTCTTCTTTCTGGCTTTATTTGCAAAAAGCTGGATCAAAGTTCTACAACGTTTTCAAAAAAAATACGGCTTATTGGAACAATAAACCAATAAGCCGCATGGATCATGTCGAAGGGGATTCAATAAAGATTTTTCTTTCATACGGATCCCGTCAAGCGTTTTTTAGAGGAAAGAGGCTTCCAGTTAAGAAGAAGGTTTCCTACCGTTATAGAACATAACAGGCTGAAAGAAAAAAGAAGGGATGATCTACCTCCATTGAATTTTATCCATTACGGAGGTTGGCCATCCCTTTTTCTTTATAGTTCTTCAGGATCCAATGTCATTTTTCGATCATTTGCACAGTCTTTGCATACATCTAAAATATCATATTCCCATTGTTCATCTTCCACTTCTTCTTTTCTTCCGCATATTTCGCAAATTCTAGGCATCAAGGCATCCTCCTTATTGATGAACATTTTTACAGTGATCTCATTGAATATGGTCGGGAATGTCAGGCGGCTGATGTTCCATCATCTGACATTCAAATCCGTTATCGATCATGGCTTGTCGAAAATCTTCCAAAGTGGCTGCATTTTCATCGAATGAGATTGCAACGGTTTTTTTCTCGGCATTCATTTGAATATTTCGTACTCCCCACACATCGTGAAGCACTCTGCTTACCGTATCCTTATCTGATTCTGTCATATTTGGAATGGAAATCATGCGTGTAATCAATCTTCTCACCATCCATGGCCAAAGTTTTTCAGCTTTCTTTCAATTGCTTCTGACTTTCCAATCCCTTACCAACGCCATGCAAGAAATGGAGCATCATGGAAAGGGCCGAGTTGATATATGGGTCTCGCACTGCTTTCATCATGCCCCAGAGGCTTAGCGATTGTTGCTTTTTTGAAGGTTGATCCAATTGTTCAATCCCTTTTTTCATAGCGTTAAAAATAGTTTCCAATTGTTCTGATTCGAGTGTAGCCAATAATTGAAAGCCGTTTTTAATCACATGATGATATTTGGGCTGATTGATTTGTTCGATCATCACCGCGCCCACTTTTTCACGTGACTTTAAGAGGCCGTATAGAATGTCCAATACACCCGATTTTTGCATCTCTTGAAGTATATCCAGTGTTTTTAGAACAGCTTCTCGACTGTTCGCTAATTTTTCCCCCATTTCTGCTAAAGCTTCTGATGTTTCTTCAAGGGGATCGGGATGTTGTTTTTCAATTGCACTAATGGGCTTGGCCATCGATGATTCCCTCCCTATTGATTTCCTCCGGTATCGGCGTAAAGTCAGAACGTTTCCATTTTCGTTCTACTTCTGCTCCTATATGCGGCTGTGGATTTCCAAACCTGTAATTTACTTTTGGCAACGGGCTTTCTCCTTTTGGTTCAAGAACTTCCATTTTCACTTGCATTTCTTTGTAGTTAGGGGTATGAGTCACCCGATCATGATAACTGCTTGTTAGTTTATTAACGGCATTATATTCTTTGTTCCCGTTCATCGGAAAATACAATTCGTGTCCTTTGACTCGATCGGTGACCAAAACTCGGACTTTTGTTTCTCCATATGGTGACGTCAGACGGACAAGCGCTCCGGTTTCGATATTTCGTTCTTTCGCTAGCTCCGGAGAAATTTCCAGCCACGTATCCGGCACTTTATGAGTAATGCCTTTTGAGCGATAAGTCATATTTCCTTCATGGAAATGTTCTAACAAACGGCCATTGTTCAAATGGAGATCATAGCCATCGCCTGCTTCAAAAGGTGGTGTCCAATCAACCGGAAACAATCTTGCTTTTCCGTCGGGAAATCCAAATCGGTCTTTAAATAAGAGCGGCGAATCTGTTCCATCTCGATCAACAGGCCATAAGAGACTTTCCCATCCTTCCAGTCGATCGTAACGGACACCGGCAAAAACAGGAGCCAACTTAGCCGCTTCATCCATAATTTCAGACGGGTGGGTATAGCGCCAATCGGCACCTAGACGATTAGCGAGATCGCGGAAAATTTCCCAATCCGGTTTGCAATCGCCAAGTGGTTCCATCACTCGGTAAAAGCGCTGGATTCTTCGTTCTGTATTCGTGAACGTTCCTTCTTTTTCCAGACTAGGCGCAGCCGGAAGCACCACATCCGCATATTGGGCCGTTTTGGAAAAGAAAATGTCTTGAACGACGAAAAACTCCAATTTTTCAAATCCAGCGTTCACGTGATTAATATTGGAATCCACTAAAGCCATTTCTTCACCGAACAAATACATTCCTTTCACTTTTCCATCATGAATGGCTTCTACTATTTGATGGTTGTTCAGTCCTGGTTTTTCCGGCAGTTTCACGCCCCATGCTTTTTCATATCGTGTGCGTACTTCGTCGTTTTCAACAGGCTCGTATCCCGGAAACCATGCAGGCATTGTTCCAAAGTCGCTTGCTCCTTGAACATTGTTGTGTCCGCGAAGTGGGTAGGCACCTGCTCCATGTTTTCCAAAATTTCCTGTCACTAGAAGCAAATTGGCGATCGCAGTGCTTGTATCGGTTCCGCCCAAATGTTGCGTAACTCCCATCGCCCAAAGAATACAGGTGCCTTTTGCTTCGTGGATCATAGTGGCTATCTTGACAAGAGTGTCTTTGGATAAACCGGTTTTTTCTTCTGCATAATCCAATGTGAATTTTTCCAGCGAGCGAATATATTCCTCGACATTATTCACTCGGTTTTGTATAAATGTTTTATCTTCCCAGCCTTGATCCAGAATGTATTTTGTTACGGCAGACAACCAGACGAGATCGGTTCCGGGCTTCGGATGAATAAAGAGATCAGCTCGTTCGGCCAGTTCATTTACTCTCAGGTCTGCTACTATTAATTTTTGTCCATGCAGTTTGTGGGCTCGTTTGATTCTTGTTGCTAAAACAGGATGGGATTCCGCAGGGTTGGCTCCAATCACGATGACTAAATCGGCACTAGCAATATCTTGAATAGTGCCGGAATCGCCGCCGATTCCAACCGTTCTCATCAAACCGGTGGAAGCAGGGGTTTGACAATAACGAGAGCAGTTGTCGACATTATTCGTACCGAAAACAGCTCGCGCCAGTTTTTGAAATAAATAATTTTCCTCGTTGCTGCATTTAGAGGACGAAATAAATCCAAGAGAGTCGGGACCGTATTTTTCTTTTATAGATTGGAATTTTTCTGCGATTAAATTCAGTGCTTCATCCCACGTTGCTTCGACAAAATGATCGCCTTTTCGGATAAGCGGTTTAGTCAGTCGTTCTTCGCTGTTCACAAAGTCCCAGCCGAATTTTCCTTTGACACAGGTGGAAATCCCGTTCACCGGCGCTTCTGGCTCAGGCTGAACCTTTAATATTTTTCGGCCTTTTGTCCATATTTCAAAGCTGCAGCCGACGCCGCAATAAGTGCATACCGTTTTGGTTCTTTTGATCCGAGCTTCTCTCATGCTTGATTCCATATTGGAAATAGCGAAAATCTCTTGATAACCTGGTTCCACTTCTTTCGTAAAATCAATCATCGGTTCTAAAATATTTTTCGGAATACCTGTTAAGTAGCCGGCTTCGCCCAACATGGACTTTTCCATTAAAGCATTGCAAGGACAGACAGTTACGCAGTGTCCGCACGAAACACAGGATGATTGATCGATTGGAACATCATTGTCCCAAATGACACGAGGTCGTTCTCTGTCCCAAGCAATGCTGAGAACTTCACTTACCTGTAGGTCTTGGCATGCTTCGACGCATAGACCGCAAAGAATGCACTGATCCGGCTCATAGCGATAAAAAGGGTGGGAATGATCGGGTGGATAAGGCTTTGGCGTAAATTCATACTTTTGATGTTCGATTTGCAAGTATTCGGCGGTATTATGGACTTCACAGTTGCCATTATTGTTGTCGCAGACTGTGCAATAGAGTTCGTGGTTGGCCAATATCCGTGACATTCCTTCCAATTGTGCTGCCTTCGCCTTGTCTGATAAAGAGTTTACCCGCATGCCAGGCTTGGCTTTCGTTGCACAAGCCCGCTGCAGTTCCCCGTCTATTTCAACATAACAAGTGTCACAAGTTTGCAGCACACCAACGCCGAGATCCGGCTGATACGAGCAAATTCCGGGGATATATTGGTTATGATCCCGCGCCGCTTCAAAAACCGACTGATCTTCTCTTGCTTCGATTTCAACGCCATTTACAAAAATGGTAAAGGTCTTATTTTCCATCTGCATATCACCTGTTTATTTAAAAGTTACCATCCGATAAAAAGTATGGGCAAATGAAGTGGTGAATATACATGAGAAACTGCAAAGGAAATTTACTGTAGATGTATCTTTGTTTGAAGTTTTTGCGGATTTGACTTTTTCATTTTTAGAGAACATGAATGAAAGGGTTTTCCCACAATTTTTAAATGGAGTAGAACGATTTTTATTGTCTATCGCTTTTCAAAAGGTCAAAACGTATCTTTTTATAATGAACGGTTGAGGAACATTGTTGCGGGAAGATACATGAACAGGAGAGTAAACGTAGCGATGGCTATAGTCCAATTTTTTCAATGGCGATAAAGGCCAAAATGAGAAAAGCGAATAAAGAGTTCTTATAAGTGAAAAATAGGGATAAACGATTTGGAAAGGGGAAGACAAATGGCAGCCCAAAAACGACAAAATAGTGAAAATTCAGCAGGAAGATATTTTCATCCCGAAGATAATCAAGATTCATCAGAAGTGGCTTCTGGTTTGGCCAAAACGCATGAACAAGTCAACGATACGGTGACGGAAGGAACCATTGACGAGAAAATAGAACAATTGGATGGTGAAGATCGTTCTCTTTCCAGTAGAGGTTATGAAGAGGGGTCAAAGGAATAAGGCTTCAAGTTATGTATGTGTGTTATAGTGATCAGTTCTGGGATGGGTCTAAAAATAGTTTCTTCTTACACTTTTTTTAAAAAGGTCGTCTGAAACAAGGGGTGAATGTCCTTTGTGTGCTTGTCGGAGAAAAAGGGAAGGAAAAGTGTAAAAAAAATATCATGCTTGTAGGCATTAAGATCTTAACCTGCAACAGAAATACATGCTGGTAAATCGAGTAGGAGGGAGCGATTAACTCCCGTCCTCTCACACCACCGTACGTACGGTTCCGTATACGGCGGTTCAATTAAGATAATTGACGCAAGTCTTTATAACTTCCGTGAATAGCTGTTCTCTTTATGCCAGTGGTCACTCCACCCTCCAAGAGGTCTCCCACGGGATTCACCGCTTCCTCCCTCAAGTGAGGTACTACGTTTTCTGTGTTCATCATGACTCACTGAATACCAAGGGCTATTCTCTCTTAATTGTTCGGTCCTTCTTAGTTGTTCTAGACCAACTAATACTATGACCTCTGCTGACTTCTGACGGTTCAGCTACTTATCACTAAGTAGGTTATGAAGAGTACTTCACATATCCGCCAGACCTCCCCGGGTAAGTACATGCACTTTCACACCATCTATCCGCCTCATTTACTCGATATGACCTTCGACAGAAAGAGCTTTGTTTTGTTATGCAAACTCACTCAATCATACCTAGCCTTATATGAGGTTCGTGTTCCTCGGACCGGTGTTTTGCCTCCAGCTTCCTTCAGATTCCGCGTCACCACGGACACCCTTGCTCTTGGCTAACCTCTACTTCTGTCTTCGGGGTTCGGGACTTACACCCTATAGTTCATGTACATGCCGGGCGCACATAAAAAAGGGATATTCCGATGCGAATATCCCTTTTCATTTTATATATATATAAATGTTAGCTGCTCTTTTACATAGACATACGTTGTATTAAAAATTGTTTTTTGAGCGGGGAATCATGAGTTGTAGACATAACAAATCGAAAGGAAAGTCTAGGTTTATCGAAAACTCGAAAAAAAATAATTTAAAATTATTATAATTTGGAGTTGACTTTCATTCTCAATTATATAAAATAAAAAGTGTATTAGATAATAATAATTTTAAAATAAAAATAATGATTGATAAAGGAGCGGAGAGAATGAAGAAAAAGTTAACCACGAACCAGGGAGCGCCAGTAGGAGATAATCAAAATTCTCGCACAGCTGGGGTGAATGGGCCAACCTTGCTGGAAGATTATCAATTAATTGAAAAACTGGCTCATTTTGATAGAGAACGTGTTCCTGAACGGGTTGTTCATGCTCGGGGAGCAGGGGCTCATGGAGTGTTTGTGACCAAAAACAGCATGAGCAAATATACGACAGCAAAATTTCTTCAAGAACCGGGAACGGAAACTCCTGTTTTTGCAAGGTTTTCCACGGTGATTAATGGAAATCATTCTCCGGAAACATTGCGAGATTCACGAGGTTTTGCGGTGAAATTTTATACAGAAGAAGGAAATTATGATTTTGTTGGAAATAATCTTCCCGTTTTCTTCATTAGAGACGCCATTAAATTTCCGGATATGATCCATGCTTTTAAACCGGATCCAAGAACAAACTTGCAATCAAAAGACCGTTTTTGGGACTTCTGCTCGCTTTCTCCAGAATCCACCAATATGCTTCTTCATGTTTTTACGGATGAAGGGATTCCGGCGACATATCGTCATATGAGAGGTTCAAGCGTTCATGCTTTTAAATGGATCAACGCTGAAGGGAAAACAGTGTATGTAAAATTGCGCTGGGTGCCGAAACAAGGAATCAAAAATTTAAGTATTGAAGAAGCAGCGAAAATTCAAGCTCATGAACATAGCCATGCAACGAAAGATTTATATGAAGCGATTGAAAACGGCGATTTTCCTCAATGGGATTTATATGTTCAAGTACTTGATCCGAAAGATTTTGATCGATTTGATTTTAATCCGCTCGATGCGACGAAAGATTGGTTCGAGGAAGATATTCCGTACGAATTTGTCGGGACGATGACTTTAAATCGCAATCCAAAAAATTATTTTGCGGAAACTGAATCAGTAGGGTTTAATCCGGGCGTGTTAGTTCCAGGAATGTTGCCATCTGAAGACAGATTGCTTCAAGGGCGTCTATTCTCCTACTCGGATACTCAACGGCATCGGATCGGACCGAATTATTTGCAACTTCCGATTAATTCCCCGCGTGTAGAAGTTCATAATTATCAACGTGATGGCTATATGCCGTTTAAACAGCAAGAAAGCCCGATCAATTATGAACCGAACAGCTATGAAAATGAGCCGAAAGAAGACCGGTCTTATGTTGAGGAACCGCAGCCGATAAATGGAGTTGCTGCTAAACAAGCTTTCTATAAACCAAACAATTTTGGTCAAGCCGGACAAGTGTGGAGAAAATATTCAAAAGAAGTACAAGATACAGTGATTAAAAACTTAACGGATGATTTAAGCCAAGTAAAAGATCAAAAGATTACGATTCGTTCGATTATGAATTTTTATCAAGCAGATCAAGGGCTGGGACAACGATTGGCAGACAGTTTAAAAATCGACATCACACCTTATGTGAAGGAACTGGCCAAATAAAAAGACCATCCGTTAGAATCGCCTTCTGGTTGAATTCCGGAGGCGGTTTTTTATGGATAAAAGGGGATACCTATTTTTGAAGAATGCACTAAATCCCGCATAATAGACTGTAAAATCCCGGTTTTGGAAGGATGACTGATGGACTGTTTAAGCAAGAAAAGAAAAAGAAGAAATAAATGATTACGTGATTTTAATTGGTGGGAAAAACAATGGAGTACTTGTTTTGGCGTTAGAAATGAGAGAATCTTAGACAGAACGGTTGTTGGAAACGTAAAATAAAAAAATCCTTCCCATCATGATTTAAAAGATAGGAAGGATCTATCAAAGTGGATGAAAGGGGTTATGTTAATAATTGCAGAAATTGCTTCGTCCGTTGTTCTTTAGGACGTGTAAAGATTTCTTCAGGTGTACCTCTTTCCACAATCACACCTTGGTCCATAAAGACGACTTCATCTGCCACTTCTTTTGCGAATCGCATTTCATGGGTGACAACGACCATCGTCATTCCTTCATTGGCGAGTTCTTTCATAACATTTAACACTTCACCGACGAGTTCGGGATCTAAAGCGGAAGTTGGTTCATCAAACAGCATTAATTCCGGTTCCATGGCTAAGGCGCGTGCAATTCCAACCCGTTGTTGCTGCCCTCCGGACAGTTGGAACGGATATTCATCTTTTTTATCAAGCAAGCCCACTTTCTGCAAGAGTTTTTCTGCTTTTTGAATGGCTTCATTTTTCGGCAGTTTCTTTACGATAATGGGTCCTTCCGTTACGTTTTCCAAAACCGTCTTATGCGGAAAAAGATTATACTGTTGAAAGACCATCCCGGATTCTTTGCGTAAAGCGGCAATTTCTTTTTTTGAAACAGGTTGTGAAAAATCTATTTTTACATCTCCGATTTGAATCGTCCCGCTTGTTGGAATTTCAAGGGCATTCAGGCAGCGCAGAAAAGTGGTTTTTCCGGAGCCGGATGGACCGATAATCACTATGACTTTTCCTTTTTCGATGCTCATGTTGATCCCTTTTAAAACTTCAAGTTGATCAAATTGTTTTCGTAGATCATGAATTTTAATCATGCCGATGCTCAATACTCCTTTATAAAAGGCTTGTTATTGTACAAAAGCTTTTTTAATGGCTTACATACTTGTCGAAACGACCTTCCAATTTCTGTTGAATGATGGAGAGAATGAAACAAATAATCCAATAGATTAAAGCCGCTTCTGAATAGAGAAGTAAAAATTCATATGTGGTTGCGGCAATTTCTTGGGCTTTTCTAAACATTTCTGTAACCAAAATCAGTGATGCAAGAGAAGTATCTTTCACCAAACTAATAAAAGTGTTGGATAAAGGCGGGATCGATACTCTCACCGCTTGTGGCAAAATGATTCGTCTTAATATTTGCGAATAGTTCATATTAATAGAGTATCCCGCTTCCCATTGACCTTTTGGAATCGATAAAATCGCTGCACGTATGATTTCTGACGCATAAGCTCCTACATTAAGAGAAAAACCGATCACGGCAGCCGGGAATGGATTGATGGTGATATGAATGGATGGCAGACCATAGAAAATAATATATAATTGCACAAGCAACGGAGTACCACGGATAATCGATACGTAAAAACGCGCTATCCACTGAAGCGGTTTAATGCTTGAAATTCTTGCGAGTGCTGTTAAAAGAGCAAGAATCAAGCCAATAGAAAACGTAATCAGAGTTAATGGCAATGTATAATACAAAGCCCCCTTCAACATAGGGAGAAGGGAACTTTGTGCAATTTGCATATAATGATTAGGATCTTGTAATTGGATACTATTTAGATACATCTGCACCAAACCATTTCTTAGAGATTTTGGCTAGAGTGCCGTCTTTTCTCATGTCATCCAATGCTTGGTTTACTTTATCTACTAATTGACCTGAACCTTTACGGAACATGAAAGCACTTTTAGAAGCATCATCGCTTTTAGCTACCACTTTAATCGGAGCATTTGGTTTTTGTTTTTTATAATCAAGATAAGACAATGAATCGTTAATCGTAGCATCTACCCGATTGGATGTTAATAATTGAATCGCTTGTTCAAATCCGTCTACGCCCACGATGTTTGCGCCGTTCTTCTTCGCAAGATCTGCGAAGTTGCTTGTGAGTGATTGTGCGGATTTTTTCCCTTTCAGATCTGCGAATGAATGAATATTTTTGTTGTTTTTATTCACAATTACTACCGCTTTAGAGACGGTGTACGGTTTGGAGAAATCGTATTTCTTTTCGCGGTCAGGGCGAATTCCTACTTCGTTTGCAATCATATCAAAACGTTTAGAGTTTAAACCTGCAAACATGGAATCCCATTGCGTTTCTTTATATTCTGTTTTGACTCCAAGGCGTTTTGCCACTTCGTTCGCTACATCGATATCATATCCTGTTAGTTTTCCGCTTTTATCACGGAAAGTAAACGGAGCATATGTACCTTCTGTACCGATGACGAGAACGCCTTTATCTTTGACTTGACGATAAAGATCGGAGTCGTTGGATTGAGAAGTCTTATTCTTGTCTGTTGATTGACCGTTGCCGCATGCTGCTAAAACGAGCATAAGCGTAGCAACAGCAAACCACTTAAAGTATTTTTTCATGCTGTAAACCTCCAATGTGTATAGAGTTACTTTGATATGGATAAAAATAGGTACTTAGACCTTTCTATCACCCAGCAGTATGTATTTTAACCCAAAGACCACAAATAATCCAACAATAAATTTTTAAAGCATTAAAGGGGCCAGGCCCCTTTAATGCTTTAAATAAAGTATGCGATGACGATGATTCCGATGATGATTCGATAGATTGCGAACGGAATGAGTTTGACTTTGGATAAAATTTTCAAAAAGAAGACAATGGCTAGCATGGCAACAATAAAGGCGGTAATGAAGCCTGCAGCAAAGTAGTTCAAATCATGAATCGATAAGTATTGATAGCTCTTTAACAAGTCAAGTCCGCTGGCAGCGACCATCATGGGGACAGCTAGCAAAAAGGAATATTCAGCAGCGGTTTTATGGTTAGCCCCGGCAAGGAGTCCTCCTGAGATGGTCGATCCTGCTCTTGAAAAACCAGGCCATAGGGACAGGCATTGATACAAACCGATAATGAAAGCCTGTTTATACGATAAGTGATCCAAATCTTGGGTAGATTCGGTTTTGCTCTTTTTTTCCGCATAGATCATTAAAAAAGCTCCCAAAAATAAACCGATACCGACGGTGAAGGGAGAGAAAAGTACGTTTTTAATGACATCATGAAAGAGAAAACCTAATACAGAGGCTGGAATCATCCCGATAATAATATGTAGAAGGTTTAAACCAGATCGCTTTTTGAAGTTAAACAGGGAAAGGAACCGTTTGAAATAAAGAACGACCACGGCAAGTATCGAACCCAATTGGATAACAATTTCAAAAGTTTTTGCTTTGTCGCCTGTAAATGAAAGAAAATGACCCACAAGAATTAAATGTCCTGTGGAAGAAATCGGAAGAAATTCGGTCAGCCCTTCCACGCATCCTAGCACAATCGCTTTGATGACTTCTAGCACAATCCCACATCCTTTTCACAAAATATGCTTAATTATACCATATGGGAGAAAAACAGGACATGAGAAATATAGACTCATAAATGACAAGATTCGATGAAGTATTTTGCTGAAAATGGGAAAATATTCACAAGTGAACGGCGTTTTGATCGAACCGTTTTGGCAGATGTGAAACAAAAGAGGAAATGGATGAAAGGCTGTCATCTTTTCAACCTTTCCATAACGATGATAAAAAATCATTGCTTTTTTTTACCTGATCGGTTACATTTAATTAAAAGATGGAAAAATTCAAATAATTTCGTTCTTATCGAGAGAGGTGGAGGGACTGGCCCTGTGAAACCTCAGCAACCTGCTGCAATCCACGATTGCTGTCAAGGTGCTAAATCCAGCGGATTTATCCGGAAGATAAGAAGAGGACTGTCATAAAAAAGCCTTCTTCTTAGAAGGCTTTTTTATGTGCGCCCGGCATGTACATGAACTATAGGGTGTAAGTCCCGAACCCCGAAGACAGAAGTAGAGGTTAGCCAAGAGCAAGGGTGTCCGTGGTGACGCGGAATCTGAAGGAAGCTGGAGGCAAAACACCGGTCCGAGGAACACGAACCTCATATAAGGCTAGGTATGATTGAGTGAGTTTGCATAACAAAACAAAGCTCTTTCTGTCGAAGGTCATATCGAGTAAATGAGGCGGATAGATGGTGTGAAAGTGCATGTACTTACCCGGGGAGGTCTGGCGGATATGTGAAGTACTCTTCATAACCTACTTAGTGATAAGTAGCTGAACCGTCAGAAGTCAGCAGAGGTCATAGTATTAGTTGGTCTAGAACAACTAAGAAGGACCGAACAATTAAGAGAGAATAGCCCTTGGTATTCAGTGAGTCATGATGAACACAGAAAACGTAGTACCTCACTTGAGGGAGGAAGCGGTGAATCCCGTGGGAGACCTCTTGGAGGGTGGAGTGACCACTGGCATAAAGAGAACAGCTATTCACGGAAGTTATAAAGACTTGCGTCAATTATCTTAATTGAACCGCCGTATACGGAACCGTACGTACGGTGGTGTGAGAGGACGGGAGTTAATCGCTCCCTCCTACTCGATTTGAAACTATTCATGAACAGTGTTAGGAAATCGACTTGATTTGTAAAAATTTCTTTTTTCCATCATGTCGTCCTATCAAAACCATTTCAAGAGGAGATGCATGCAATGGAACGTTATCATTTGCAAACCAAACTGGCCCAAATAGGCAACCGGAGCGAGGAATCCACCGGCGCGATCAATCCTCCCATTTATTTATCGAGCGCTTACCGACATAAAGAGATAGGTCAATCGACTGGATATGATTATATAAGAACAGGAAATCCGACGCGAAAAATCGTTGAAAAAGCCATTGCCGACTTGGAAGGAGGCGATGCGGGTTTTGCATTCAGTTCAGGAATGGCAGCGATTCAAACGGTTTTGAGTTTGTTTCAATCAGGCGATGAACTGATCGTTTCCAAAGATTTATACGGCGGCACTTATCGATTGTTTGAAAGAAATTGGAAAAAATTCGGTTTAACCTTTATTTATGACGATTTTCAAGATATCTCCAAAGTAAGAGAAAAAATCACGGATCGAACGGCAGCGATTTTTCTTGAAACGCCGACCAATCCGCTTATGCAAGAAGCAGACATAGAGCAAACAGCAAAATTAGCAAAAGAATACGGGCTTTTATTGATTGTGGATAATACGTTTTATACCCCCGTTTTGCAGCAGCCGCTTCTTCAAGGGGCCGATATTGTCGTCCATAGTGCTACGAAATATCTTGGCGGACATAATGACGTCCTTGCAGGCCTTGTCGCCACAAAAGGAGAAGAATTATCTCAAAAAATCGGCGAATATCAAAATGCGATCGGAGCGGTCTTATCTCCATTTGATTCATGGCTATTGATTCGAGGGATGAAAACGCTCGGATTAAGAATGAAGCAGCATGAAGAAAATGCCCGGAGAATCAGTGAATTTTTGCGATGTTGTAGCGAGGTGACCGATGTTTTATATCCTGGAAGAGGAGGAATGCTATCTTTCCGATTGCAAAAAGAGGAATGGGTCAACCCTTTTTTACAAAGCTTGCAGTTAATTTCTTTTGCTGAGAGTTTAGGAGGAGTCGAAAGCTTTATTACGTATCCGGCTACGCAAACACATATGGATATTCCGGAAGAAATTCGCATTAAAAACGGGATTGACAATCGGCTTTTGCGTTTTTCCATCGGCATTGAAAATGTGGAAGATTTGTTAGCCGACTTAAAACAAGCGTTTCAAAATATGAAAGGGTGATCCGCATGAGTAATAAAAAATTGATCGATCGAAAATTTTCCATTCAAACAGAGTTGCTCCATAATTCGCATAAATTCGATCCGGTTACAGGGGCAGTAAGTGTTCCCATTCAATTAGCTTCCACTTTTCACCAAACTAGTTTTGATGAATTTGGAAAATACGATTACAGTCGTTCAGGAAATCCAACACGCGAGGCTCTTGAGTCAGTGATTGCCCAGCTTGAGGGCGGTTCGAGAGGTTTTGCTTTTTCATCGGGAATGGCGGCGATTTCAACAGCTTTTTTGTTATTGTCCCAAGGCGACCACGTATTGGTGACAGAGGATGTCTATGGCGGAACCTATCGCATGGTTACAACTGTATTAAACAGATTCGGCATTGAACATACGTTTGTAGATATGACGGACTTGGATGCCGTCGCGAGAAATATAAAAGAGAATACGAAGGTCATTTATGTAGAAACACCTTCCAATCCATTATTAAAAATTACGGATTTAAAAGAAATTGTAAAATTGGCAAAAGCGAATCGATGTCTTACTTTCGTTGATAATACGTTTATGACGCCTGCCTTGCAGCGACCTTTAGACTTTGGGGTTGATATTGTTCTTCATAGTGCGACAAAATTTTTAGCCGGTCATAGTGATGTGTTAGCCGGGCTGGCTGTTGTAAAAGAGAAAGAATTGGCGGACAGACTGTATGCCTTGCAAAATGCATTTGGCGCTGTATTAGGGGCGCACGATTCTTGGTTAGTCATGAGAGGATTAAAAACTTTGCATGTGAGGTTGACGCAATCTTCCCATTCGGCTTTGAAAATTGCTGAGTTTTTGGCTCAACATCCAAAAGTCGAACATGTTTACTATCCGGGATTGAAATTCCATGAAGGACATTTGATCCATGAAAGCCAATCTGAAGGTGCGGGAGCCGTTTTGTCCTTTGCGTTGAAAGACGAAGAAGCGGTTCGAACTTTTGTGCAACACGCAGAAATCCCCGTGTTTGCAGTGAGTCTGGGAGCGGTGGAATCTATTTTGTCATATCCAGCTAAAATGTCTCACGCGGCAATGCCCAAAGAAGAACGAGAAAAAAGAGGAATTACAGACGGGCTGTTACGTTTATCCGTTGGCCTTGAAAACCCGGACGATTTGATTCGGGATTTGGACCATGCTTTGAAATACGTATAATGCTTTCATCGAGAAAAAAGGGCCTTTACGTCTGGAATAACAAGAGTCATCGGTTTTGTTCATATAGTTTTGAAAGCTGGCCTATAAACAGTGAATAGGAAAACAAGCCTCTCTAACTCACCAAGGATGGAGATAGTTAGAGAGGCCTTGATCATAAATGAAATGGCTTTTTGACTGGGTATATATGTAAAGGGCAGAAAAATTCCTTTTTAGAATGAAAAAAGGAAATTGAACTGCCCGCAAAGTGTTCATATAAACAAAGTGGAGGTATAGGTTTGCGATTAGAAGTACTGATTAAGTTCTGGCTGCTCTTAAAATCAAGCCAACAATAAAAACAAGAATAATGGATCCTATTAAGGCTGGAATGATCGCGATACCGCTAATATCAGGGCCCCAATCTCCCAGTATCAAACCGCCAAGCCAAGCCCCAATAATCCCAGCGATAATATTTCCAATGATTCCCCCGGGAATGTCTTTCCCTAAGATAAGACCGGCTAACCAGCCGATAATTCCTCCAACAATTAAATATAGAATAAACGATAACATCTTCATCATCCTCCTTTATTTGAAGTATTCCCCAACCACGGTGATTTTAAATACTGGAATAAAGTTGCATGTTTGACAACTTGTTATCGCTTTTCCAGGTTTATTAAAATACATATTGTATAATCGATATCGATGGAAAGGAGTATGTGGGATGGAAGATGTCAATGAAACGATGAAATTGATTCAAGAGCTTGTATCGATTCCCAGTCCGACAGGATATACAGAAAACATTATTCGTTATGTGGAGTCTTTGTTGAAAGATACAACGTTCGAAACCAAGAAAACCCGAAAAGGCGGTTTATTGGTGACGGTGCCGGGAAAAGATTCATCCAAACACCGGTTTGTAACTGCCCATGTTGATACGTTAGGAGCGATGGTTAAAGAAATCAAAAAAGACGGACGGCTGAAATTAACGATGATCGGCGGATTTCGCTGGAATTCCGTTGAAGGCGAATATTGCTGTATTCATACCGATTCCGGCAGCGTGTATACTGGAACGATACTGATGCACCAACAGTCTGTTCATGTTTATAAAGAAGCGGGAGAGGCAAAAAGAAATGATGAAAATATCGAGGTGCGCATCGATGAAGAGGTAAAATCTGCAAACGATGTTCAATCGCTGGGAATTCAAGTTGGTGATTTTGTTTCATTTGACCCGAGGGTTGAAATGACAGCGTCGGGTTTTATAAAATCGCGCCATCTTGATGATAAAGCAGGTGCGGCGATTTTAATTCAAACTTTGAGGAGGATTCAAAAAGAAGAACGTATATTGCCATATACGACTCATTTTTTGTTTTCTAATAATGAAGAAATCGGTTATGGTGGAAATTCCAATATTCCGGAAGAGACAGTGGAATATTTGGCGGTCGATATGGGGGCAATCGGGGACGGACAGTCTTCAGATGAGTATTCTGTGTCAATCTGTGCGAAAGATTCTAGCGGACCTTATCATTACGGACTAAGAAAGCATTTAGTTCAGCTGGCAAAAGAACATCAAATTCAATATAAAATCGATATTTATCCTTTCTACGGCTCGGATGCTTCAGCGGCTATGAGAGCGGGACGCGATCTCGTCCACGGTCTGATCGGCCCGGGAATCGATTCTTCCCACGCATTCGAACGAACTCATCAAAAGGCAATCGAAAATACGGAAAAGTTGCTGTATGTCTATTTATACTCGCCAATGGCTGAAGAAGTGTGACCTAAAAAAGTAATGACTGCCTTTATCGACAGCGTGTCCTGCTCAAAATTAAAAACGATGCTTATTTATATGAAGATAGTGCAGCATCCAAAGTTATTGAAATGACTGCATTTTTATAGGAAGGGGAAAACAAAATGAAAATTCGTAAAACAGAAATAAACGGAAATGAAACGAATATCTTTATTTACGAAAATAAAAAAGAGGATTACTTCGTCGTTTCTATTCCTGAAATAGAATGGTCCATCTTTTTTACATATGAAGAGGAAAAGGAACCGCTTTTAAGGAAAATGAGTGATTCTTTGTCAAAGGCATTGTCAGAAAACGAATCAGATGAAGTGGCAAAGCGGATTTATCAATGGACAAGAGAGATGTAGGGATGTGAGGTGCCGCTCAATGGAAAGAAAGGGACCCCTTATGAAAGAACGGACAGTGGAAACCGCTGTTGCGTCACTGCAATGGTTTATTTTTTTACTTGCCAATTCCATTGTACTTCCTATTGTCGTTGGACAAGTCTACCACTTGTCCGTCGATCAGATTGCCGAACTTTTGCAGCGGACTTTTTTGGTTGTTGGCATATCTTCTCTGCTTTCCGGCTGGATTGGTCACCGATTGCCGGTTGCCGATGGGCCGGCGGGAATTTGGCTTGGCATCTTCGTGTTGATGGGGGAAATGGCAGCCGCGGAGCATTCTCATCCATTCCAAGTTTTACAATTGCTTGAAGGCGGAATGTTAGTTGCGGGAGGGGTATTGCTTGTCATTGGAGCCATGGGGCTGATGAATTATATGGTTGAGTTGTTTACGCCTCTCGTGACAGGAGTCTATTTAATTCTTTTATCCCTCCAACTTTCCGGTGTGTTTTTAAAAGGTATGATCGGTGTTGGCGATTCCGGAGGAGAAATAAAAGCAAGCCATGTGCTCGTTTCTTTTATCGTCTTTATATTAGTATTTATTTTGTCTGTATGGGGAAGGGGATTTTTCAAAAGTTACGCTGTCCTCATTGGGATTCTTCTCGGCTGGTTAACCTTTATAATGCTAAATGGATTTGAACAAAAGGCTCCGGCTGTCTCTTCAGTTGTCTCATTTCCTAAGTTTTTCGCTTGGGGATGGCCAAAATTGGACGCAGGCATGGCGGTTTCTGCTGTTTTAGTTGCTTTTGTATTAATCAGCAATATTATTGCCAGTGTGGCGGCCATGCAGCAAGTAGTTGATCGGCAAGAGGAAAGGGGAAGACTGAACCGAGCCGGAATCATCAGCGGGGTTAACAATCTGTTGTCTTCTTTATTTTCTTCTGTTGGGGTTGTCCCATTGTCCATTTCGGCGGGTTTTGTCCGTATGACGGGCCAAAGCCGTATGAAGCCTTATATAATCGGTTGTGTACTTTTGATTGTCAGTTCATTTTTACCGGCTGTCTATCAAGCGTTGTCGCTTTTGCCAGGTCCGATTGCATATGCGGCCATGTTAGTAACATTTACTCAAATGTTGGGAATCGGATTGAATTCTATTTTGAAATCCCCTCTGGATGAAAGACGTTTGACGATTGTCGGCATGTCTCTTTCGCTAGGAACGGCCATTATGTTTTTACCTCAGTCTGTGTTTCAAGGGTTGCCGGCCATTGTGCAGTATGTGGCCAGCAACGGTATCATGATTGGAATGCTTCTTGCTTTATTGTTGGAACACATTTGGCGACCGGAAAGGAAGCAAGTGAGCAGATTAGATTAAAGGCCATTTTTCCGTTAGACATGCCGAGATCCTGATTTCAAAGTCTTTTTTATGATGAAATCACGTTGAAATTCTGATTTTGAAAGAATATGATAGAAAAGGTAACGATCTTAAGGCCAGTCTCGGGCCATTTAAGTTGAATTTTGGAAAGGAAATTGATTCTATATGGCATCATTACAGGAAGAAGTCCGTTCGCGAAGAACGTTTGCAATTATTTCTCACCCGGATGCGGGAAAAACCACTCTTACGGAAAAGCTGCTTCTTTTTGGGGGCGCCATTCGGGCAGCAGGAACGGTAAAAGGAAGGAAAACCGGAAAATATGCTACTTCCGATTGGATGGAAATAGAAAAACAAAGAGGAATATCGGTCACTTCGTCCGTTATGCAATTTAAGTATAACGGCTATCGGGTCAATATTTTAGACACACCGGGCCACCAAGATTTTAGCGAGGACACATACCGTACACTCATGGCCGTTGACAGCGCCGTCATGATTATCGATGCGGCGAAAGGGATCGAAGCTCAAACGATTAAATTGTTCAAAGTATGCCGCATGCGGGGCATTCCGATCTTCACTTTTATTAATAAGCTTGATCGGCAGGGTAAACCACCGCTTGAACTGTTGTCTGAATTAGAAGAGGTTTTGGGAATCGACTCTTACCCGATGAATTGGCCGATTGGCATGGGTAAAGAGTTCTTTGGAATTTATGACCGTTTTTATCACCGCGTTGAACAATTTCGAGTAGAGGAAGAAGAACGGTTCCTTTCTCTGGATGAAAATGGAGAAATCATCGGCGACCATCCAATAAAAGAATCCGATTTATATACACAAACTTTGGAAGAAATTTTGCTGTTGGATGAAGCGGGAAATGAATTCTCAGAAGAGCGTGTCAGAGAAGGAACATTGACTCCGGTCTTTTTTGGAAGTGCATTGACCAATTTCGGCGTACAAACCTTTTTAGAGACGTATTTGCAATTTGCCCCCGAACCTCAGCCTCGGCTATCTGATCAAGGGGAAATAGATCCTTGCAGTGATCTTTTTTCAGGATTTGTTTTTAAAATCCAGGCCAATATGAACCCCGCTCACCGTGATCGAATTGCGTTTGTTCGAATTTGTTCCGGAAAATTCAATAGAGGGATGTCAGTGACCTTATCCAGAACGGGGAAAAGCATGAAGCTTAGTCAATCTACGCAGTTCTTGGCCGATGATCGCAGTACTGTGGACGAAGCAGTCAGCGGCGATATTATCGGATTATATGATACCGGGACCTATCAAATCGGAGACACGATTGTAGAGGGCAAAAAATTATTTCATTTTGAAAAACTGCCGCAGTTTACACCGGAGCTGTTTGTAAAAGTGTCTCCAAAAAATGTGATGAAACAAAAAAGTTTCCATAAAGGGATACAGCAGTTAGTTCAAGAAGGAGCCATTCAGTTGTTTAGAACTTATCGCACTGAGGAGTATATTCTCGGGGCTGTCGGACAATTGCAATTTGAAGTATTTGAACATCGGATGAAAAACGAATATAACTCAGAAGTATTAATGGAGCCGATGGGGTCCAAAATCGCTCGTTGGATTGAAAATGAAGACGCCGTGAATGATTCTTTATCCAGCAGCCGCAGTTTGTTGGTGAAGGATCGCTTTGACAGAAAGGTCTTTTTATTCGAAAATGATTTCGCACTTCGCTGGTTTCAAGAAAAAAATCCCGATATTCATTTATATAATCCAATGGACTAAAGGACGAATCTTTTATTGTTGATAAACTTTAAATACTTTTTTGAAGCAAGGGGCCGTCAATGGATGGGCCCCTTTTAAGCGAGAGCGAAAAAAGATCATTCGAATTTGTATGGATGGTCATGGATTCGACAGCGGAAAATCTTTTTGCAGCAAATGGAAAATCCATCTTGCAAAGTGAACCTTACACTGGCTGATGTTTAATTTGTCTTAAAACGAATAAACTATGGATAAGCAGAAATCAGGAGGCAGGTTCTATGAGCAGCGGAATTTTTCAACTTCAAGAAGATCAACTGGCTGCCAACCGGCGAAAGAAAATATGAAAAGGCTAACAAAGTTGGAGGCAGTGCTTTGGAGCATCGCGTTTCCCGGCTTTCCTCAGCTTTTAGCTGGTGAATGGGTAAAAGGGATTTTATTGGTTGTGTTGGAAATTTACGTTAACCTTCTTAGTCATTTTAACGAAGGCATTATACTTAGTTTTTTAGGAAAAACGAAAAAAGCAGCTGAAATTGTCGATTATCAGTGGCTTATGTTTTATCCGTGTTTGTATATGTTTTCGATGTGGGATGCCTATAAAATGGCTTCGAATGAGAAAGAAAAATATGCGTATTTTCCATTTGTTTTTTCAGCTTATACCGTCACGCTAGGCTTGATTTACTCGCCGAAAGTCTATGTTGGCTCTGCATTTTTAGGTCCAATTTTTACTCCGATGCTCTTTTTGCTTCCTGGCTTGGTCGCCGGTATACTGATGAGAATCTTTTTGTTGCATTTTCAGAAAAAATAATGTTTACAATTTCTGTTTCGAAACATATAATGTTAATAACAATATGAATACCTTGGCTTTTAAGTCAAAGGGGAGTAGCAATGGGCTGATTCAGCCTACAACAAAGTCGTCAATTCATGGAGCTTTCCATCGGCTTTGTTGGCATGAACATTGGATCATGCATCGCAAGACCTTTGCCTGTACGATAACGGGCAAAGGTCTTTTTTTGTGAAACTTTTGTAAATCAAGGGAGGAGGAGAAAAATGGATATTGCATTGCTGATGGAATATGGATGGGTTTTGTTGATTCTGGTTGTATTGGAGGGAATTTTGGCAGCTGATAATGCGGTTGTTATGGCCGTGATGGTCAAGCATTTGCCAAAAGAAGAGCAAAAGAAGGCGTTGTTTTACGGTTTGGCCGGAGCGTTTCTTTTCCGCTTTAGCGCCTTGTTTTTAATTTCTTATTTAGTGAATGTCTGGCAAGTTCAAGCCGTCGGAGGATTGTATTTACTGTATATCATGATCAATCATTTAATCAAAAAATGGAAACGTGAGGAGAAAAAATCGGAAAGCCCAAAAAACTTGGAAGGAACCTCTTTTTGGCTGACGGTTCTAAAAGTCGAAATAGCGGATATTGCCTTTGCAATCGATTCGATGTTGGCAGCCGTGGCGATGGCCATCACATTAAGTCCTATTGGCTCGTTCCAAATAGGTGGAATTGACGGCGGACAATTTATCGTCATGTTTCTTGGCGGTATGATTGGGTTAGTGTTAATACGATTTGCCGCTTCTTGGTTCGTCCAGCTGCTAGAAAAATATCCAACATTGGAAACAGCGGCCTTTTTAATTGTGGGGTGGGTTGGTGTAAAATTGATTGTTTTCACGCTTGCTCATCCTAAAATTCATATCCTAGACGAGCATTTTCCGGAATCTATCGGCTGGAAATCCGTTTTCTGGGGTGTTTTGATTGCCATCGCCGTTATTGGTTATGTGGTGTCGCGAAAAAAAGAAATGGTTAAAGAGAATTTTGGTAGACAATAAGAAGAATGAAGACAAGCATTCACAAAAGAGGCGGACTTATTCATATTCGATATGGTCTAGCCTCTTTTGTTATGGTTTTATAGGTTCTGAAAAATGTTTGAAAGCGACTTTTCAAAACCTTCTCAAGAGAAGGTCTTGATCTTGAAATTTCGTTATTGGTTGAACGTCATGATTCTTGATTTTGTGATCCAGCTAGTTCGGATTGGGCATGCTTCACAAGTCGTTTTGTTATTTCTCCACCGACAGACCCGTTGGAGCGGGAAGCAGTGTTGGAGCCTAGCTGTACGCCGAATTCTTCGGCAATTTCATATTTGATGGAATCAAGATATTGTTCAATTCCTGGTATTAATAATTTATTTCGACTGCCTGCCATTGGTGCATCCTCCTTTAAAAACTTTAATATTAGACCATTCGTGTTCAATGGTCCATTCAATTTTATTTTTTCCCCATGACGGCAAATCATGAAACAAAAATTTGGAATAAGCATTTCTTCGTGAACTGTTCGATCTGTTTATTCGTGTGTAGGTCAGGATAATCGTGTTTATTTTGGTCATGATAGAAAATAACCGAATGGAAGGGAGGTACTTTTGTTGCCGAAGCGAAAAGCGGAAAAGAATGCGGTGGAAAAATACAGCAAAACACCGAAAGAAAATGTGAAGGAAACGGATTTTTCCGTTGAGTTTGCCAATGGCGAAGAAGCGATCAAACACGCCAACCGCAATTCCAAACAGGGAAGAAAGGGTAGAGGATAATGAAAAAAAAGAAACCTTCATTGCAAGTAGAGTATGGCCTTGAATTTGGAGATGTGAACGCCTCTAAATTATATGATATCACCCATAAAGAAGCGAAAAAAAAGCAAAATAAAAAGAAGGAATGCTGAGCGCTCAGCATTCCTTTTCATGTAAGAAAAAAGAAACAGGTTCACCTGTAGCGGGCTGATAATAGACAAGAAGATAGCTTGGCGAATCGACAATGTTTCCTGTTTGAAAATAATGCTCTATATCGAAAGGAATTTTTTCTAAAATTGTGTGTTTGTACAAATCTTTTTCATCCAGATTGAGGCTTGCAAAGTTTTTGCCTAATAATGTCGGTTCTTCTAATAAGCGTGCATATACCGCTGCCCGTTCTTTTTTATCCAAAACTGTGTTCCACCATGGTTTTCGCGGCTTGTAGCGAGCGTTAGTCAAAAAGTCGTATTTCATGAATCCTTCAATCAAAGGCCATTGTTCTACTCGTTCATTTTGCAGAAATTCTTTAAGCCGTAAGAAAAGGTCTTCTCGTTGATGGCCTATTCTTGACCATTTTCGCTCTTCCCAATAGCTTCCAAACGATTGGAAAAAATCGAATGGAGAAGGAAAAACGTGGGAGACGAGAAATTCTACCGTTTGATCCATTCGATGATCGTTCCAATATTTTTCAAGTACATCTTCCACTTGCTTGATTTTGACAATATCTTCAAAATCCAGAACATGATTTTGCAAAATTTCATACGGAGCATGATCCATATAAATATATCCGTATTTACGGGCGTTGATTCTCAAACCGGTTCCCCGGAGCATTTTTAAAAAACCAAGTTGGAGTTCTTCCGGTCTAAGTGCAAATACGTCGTTGAACGTTTTCCGGAACGATTGGTAATCTTCTTCCGGAAGGCCGGCAATTAAATCTAAATGCTGGTCAATTTTCCCGCCTTCTTTTATCATCGTGACGGTCCGTGTCAGTTTTGCAAAATTTTGTTTTCTTTTCACCAGTTCGTTCGTTAAATCATTGGTCGATTGAACGCCGATTTCAAACCGAAATAATCCAGGGGGTGCTTCACGGTTCAAAAATTCAATCACTTCCGGCCTCATAATGTCTGCGGTGATTTCAAATTGAAACACGGTGCCCGGGAGATGTTCTTCAATTAAAAATTGAAACATATCCATGGCGTAGCTTCGGCTAATATTAAATGTTCGGTCTACAAATTTGATGGTCTTCGCTCCATTCTTCATCAGGTAACGGATATCATCTTTTATTTTTTCACGGTTAAAGTAACGAACTCCCACTTCAATCGAGGAAAGGCAAAACTGGCATTGAAAAGGACATCCACGGCTCGTTTCAATATATACGATCCGGTTGGGAAGATCCGGTATATCCTCTTCGAATCGAAACGGCGACGGCATTTCCCTTAAATCAAGCTTGTTTGCAGGGGGATTGATCTGGACTTTACCTTCCTTGATAAATCCGATTCCGGGAACTGTGCTGAAATCTTGATTCCCGTTGATTTCATCAAGCAGCTGTTCAAACGTTTTTTCCCCTTCGCCCATCACAATAAAATCTGCTTCCGGAATTCTTTTGAGCCAATAAGGGACATCGTAAGAAACTTCAGGACCGCCAAGGACAATGATTACATTTGGCATAATTTTTTTGACTAATTTGATTACTTTAATCGTTTCTTCGATATTCCAAATATAGCAGCTAAATCCTAATACATCGGGTTTTCGGTTGAACAAATCGGTCGCAATATTCATGACGGGATCTTTAATGGTATACTCCGCAATTTCCACATTGTATTTTGATTGAACATACGCTTTTAAATAGCGTATCGCCAAGTTCATATGTATAAATTTAGCATTCAATGTACTGACAACTATGCGCATCGATGTTACTCCTTTTTCTATTCGATTTCAATATTTTTTCATTTGTTCAAACGTGCGAAAATCACTAAATCTATTTTATAAAAGTACGGGAAAAAAGGACAACACGTAGAAAAGTTTCCATAATAAATCTCCCTTCCAACATCTGGAAAATTTTTCGTCGCTTGGAAGGGAGACGGTTTTTCGGTATCGTCCAGCTAGTAAAACAAAAAACAATGGTCTTTTTTACTGTTTAGCAGGAAATGTTCATCTTTTTCCGAATACTATTTTATGTACGAAAACGATGCTAGCTTTCCATGTATTTCGATGATTTTTTCAAATGGAGGATCATCTTTTTTAATTTTCCCCACTTCATCTCAATAATTGGTTGTGCGACGGCTGTCATGTAAGAGCTGGACAAAAAGACAGTCAGCAAAAACGATACGATCAGCAAAAGAATGACAGACTCCACCGAATTTTTCATGTCGCTTTCACGAAAAGTTTTGACAAAAAAGCCGTGCAGAAGATACACATATAACGTATTTTTCCCCCAATGAGTAAAGAAAAATTTTCGTTGGGGAACAAAAGCGAAAAAGCAGCAAACCATTAAAATATTAATGGCGTATATGCCAATTCGTAAAACCATCCCGGTAAAGTTATCAGAATGGAGCTGCGCATAAGACTTGGACCCTAAAAGCCAATTTTCATTTAAGTTCGGATGAAAATAAACCGACACCAGGACGGTCAACAAAACCATTAGAAAAAGGATCCTTGCTTTTGTCGTGATGATAGACGAAAAATGTTCTTTCTTTAAATAAAATCCGAGCAAGAAAAACGGAAAGAACACAAACGTCCGTGAAAAACTGAGAACATCCAAATGATCTTCAAAACATCCAACCACAAGGCCCAAAATCAAAGAAATAAAAAGAGAAAGACTTTCTTTTAATTGAAAGATTTTCACGAACAAAATCAGCAGCACATTCCAGAAAAATAAACTGAGCAAAAACCACAAGGACCATTGTGGAACGAACGGCTCGATTTGAAAAGTATGTTCTTGGTAAAGGAAATAGTAAAAAATGGTATATATCATTTGGAAGATCAAATAAGGAATCAATAATTTTTTCGCCAATTTTTTTACATATCCTTTTTTGTAAAACCCTTTAGCGAAATAGCCGGAAACGAGTGTAAACGCCGGCATATGGAACGTATAAATGGTCATGTACAAGGCTGTAATCACGGAATTGTCATGAATATAAGACTGTATGATATGACCGAAAACAACGAAAAAGATGAGTATAAATTTTGCGTTGTCAAAGTAGAAATCTCTTTTTGACATTCGAATGATCACCTTCATTATGAAGTATCCATCATGGCGCAAAGGCCAAAAACATTTATAGTTATACCCTAACAACCACTCATATAAACCCGATTGATTAAGGAATGAACGTTTAGTGTTTTCAAAACTTAGGAGGCGAAGGAATGGAAAAGAAGGAGAAACGGCAAAAGGTCGCAGAACGGCTGTCCGATGAGAACACTTTACAATTCTATCAAAAGATACTGGAAGGCTCAAGGGAAGCTATCATTGTCACTACTATGGACTCAAAAATCATATATGCCAATCAAGCGGCTGCTGATTTGGTGCATTTGACGAAACGTGAATTGATGGAGCATGAATGGAAGGATTTTTTTCCGGCTGTTCCAGAGGAAATTTTGGTTTATTTTAAAGAGGAGCTGCATGAACACGGTAAACTGGAAGACGAAACGGTCCTTCATTTAAAAGATGGCACGATGAAATTTGTGCAAATCACGATTCAACGCGATGAAAATCTCCAGATGGTTATATACTATTTGCGTGACATCACCTACTTAAAAGAAAAAGATCGCTTTGCTGTTACGACTTCCATGATGTTGAGAAATATTTACAGACACGCATCGAATGCTATTCTTCTGTTTGACTGCCAAGGCAACATATTGGATGTGAATCCTGCGTTCTGCCGAGAAATGTCTGTTACCATGTCGGAAGCAAAAACGAGAACGGTTGCTTCTTTTGTTCCAAAAGAATATCAAAACCAATTTGAAGAGATTCAAGAGATGATTCAGCTGGGGAGAAAAACAGTCGGAGAAATCCCGATGATCCATGCCAACGGTATGACGATTTTTGATTATATTGTGATTCCCGTCAAAGACTTAGGGATCAATTTGGCGATCATGCAAGGCATGAACGAACATGAGCAGATGGAAATCAGATTAAAAAAAAGCGAAAAAATGTTTGAGGAATTGTTTAATGAAGCTGTAGATGCGATCGTGTTTTGGAACCGGGATGGTTCGATCATTAAAGCGAACCGCTCAGCGCTGAAGGTGTTTGAATGCACTTTAGAAGAACTGCTCAACAGAAACCTTATTGATTTTATTGATAACATAGATGACTACGAGAAAGTGATTAAGCAGCTGAACCGAGATGGACAAGCCAGGGAAGAAATGCTTTTTCAAATGCCTAATGGACAAAAGAAGCATCTGGAATTTACAGTGAAAATGCCATCCGATGGACAATATCATCTTAGTATTTTCCGAAATGTCAGTGACCGTTATCGGATGGAAAAAGAATTGAGAGAGAGTGAAGAGCGTTTTCGCAAAGTTTTTGAAGAATCGATGGACGGCATGATTTTATGGGACGAACATTATGTGATTAAAGATATTAATCATGTGGCTTGCCGCTTGTTAAAAGCTGAAAAAGAAACGTTCCTGAATCAGGACGTAAGGGACGTTATGAAATCTTATGCCAGTAGAGAAGAAGAGAGAAATTACTTTTGTCAGGTAAAAAAACATGGACAGGCGAAATTGCTTTTAACGAAAAAATGCGGTGAGGAGACGAAATATTTTGAGCTGGCTTCCAAACTATATTTAAATACTCATCTGAATTTAACGGTGATTCGGGACGTGACGGAACAAATCAAAATACAGGAGCAGATGAGAAAATCGGATACGTTGAATGTGGTCGGCGAGCTGGCGGCAGGCATCGCCCATGAAATCCGGAATCCCTTGACGGCGATGAAAGGGTTTATCCAACTGTTGGAGCATAATTTAAATGGTCAATATGCAATGTATTTTGAAGTCATTAAAACAGAATTGGAAAGAATTGAATCGATCATTACCGAGTTTTTAATATTGGCCAAGCCTCAAGCGGTTCAATTCCAAAAAGTCGATATTGGAAAAGTCATCAGACATACAGTTGACCTCCTTACGCCACAGGCCTTAATGACCAATGTTCAGCTTATTATGGAAATGGATCAAAACTTGCCGGTTGTTTATGCGGAATCCAATCAATTAAAACAAGTATTTATCAATATTATTAAAAATGCCATTGAAGTGATGCCAAAAGGCGGGAATGTCTTGATTCAAAGCAAAGTGGAAAAAGAGTATATTTGTATTATGATATCGGATGAAGGGACGGGCATTCCGGAAGAAAAGATCAAGAAGCTAGGCGAGCCGTTTTACACGACAAAAGAACGGGGGACGGGGCTTGGTTTAATGGTCAGCTTCAAAATCATTAAAGAACATAATGGAAAAGTGGAAGTAAAAAGTAGTGTTGGCAAGGGAACAACATTTTATATTTATTTGCCTGTTAAAAAGGAGTAAGAGAGAAAGATGAAATTATTTTTAACGATGAACAGTCCGATCGGAAATTTGACGATCGTATCGAGCAGAGAACGAATCATCGGACTGGAATTTGGTGAAAAAGCGGAAAATGAAGAGATAAAGAAAGCGGAAAAAGACGCCTTATTATTGGAGGCCAGAGGACAGCTTTTGGAGTATTTTGACGGAAAAAGAAAGGTTTTTCAGCTTCCAATTTTTCTGAAAGGAACGGAATTTCAGCTTAAAGTATGGAACGAACTTCTTCATATTCCTTATGGAGAAACAAGAAGCTATCAAGAGATTGCGGCAGCGATTGGCAATAAGAATGCCGTCAGAGCGGTAGGACAAGCGAATAAAGCCAATCCGATGCCGATCATTATCCCTTGTCATCGAGTGATCGGGAAAAACAATCAGTTGATTGGTTATGCCGGAAAACAAATTGATAAAAAAGCCATTCTTTTAGAACTCGAGAAAACGAGTCTGTTTATGATGGTGTGACAGTTTTATGGAGATGTATATGTTTGGGATTTCAAACGTATGAGAGAGTTTTTCTTCAAAATGGGATGAAAGATTCAGACGGATCAATCAAAATATGTCAAAATATGATCAGTAATGCCATTTTATGTCTTATTTTTCCGAACCTATTTACATTTTCGAAAAATCTTGAGATAATCCTACGGTAAAATACTTATGAAATGCGAGAGATGAGAGAATTTAGCGGATCTCGAAGCGTTTATGATACGGCTGTGTTGGAAAAAAAGAATAATCTGGGGGAAGTAAAGTGAGTGATTGTTTTTGGTATGATCAGGCGTATTTGATGGAAAAAATTCAGGAAAAACGAGAAGAGATGATTCGGCTTGGCAGTTTAATGGGACTTGATGCTAAAGAAACCATTCAATGCAGCCAAGAATTGGATCAGCTTTTGAATCGTTATCAATACTTCTACGACAAAACGCAAACCAATACGATCAAAAGATACCGGTCCGGAAAAAAAGTGGCAGTCCGTATTCGAGAAGCGACATTTTCTTCTTGTATGGCCAGTATGGTCTGACACTGTGGATAGCTAAGCCAGGCAGGAGAAGATTCCCTTCCTGGCTTTTTTGTTATTTCGTTATATCATCCCTTGTATCTTCTTTTAGCGGCAAAGTAATCCGAACTTGGGTGCCTATTTTGAGCTTGCTTTCAATCGCAATTTCTCCGCCAAAAGATTCAATGATACGTTTACATACGACCAGGCCGAGCCCTGTTCCATTTTCTTTCGATGTAAAAAACGGGGTAAAAATCTTTTCCAAGTTTTCTTGAGAGATCCCCTCTCCGTTATCGGCGATCGTAATCAAACAAGAACGGCTTGCTTTCGTGACGGTTAATTGGAGAATTCCCCCATCTTTCATCGCCTCAAGAGCATTTTTGGTTAAATTTAAGAGCACTTGCTTCATCTGATCCACCGTGCAGTATAGAATCGCAGGCTCATCTGGAAGTGAATACTCATATTGAACGTTGTACAAGTTTGCTTCTGAATAAATCAATGGATTCAAATCAACAATAATGTCACGAATATCGGTGTACGACATTTTTTGAACCGTCGGCTTTCCTAAAATAAGAAACTCGCTGACAATTTGATTGATGCGGGCAATTTCTTTATTAATAACCGAAAAATAAAAACGATCCGTTTGATCTTGATATTTCTCGCTTAAAAGCTGAACAAGCCCTTTAATTCCCGTTAAAGGATTTCGAATTTCATGAGCAATGCCGGCCGCAAGCGTTCCTATCAATTCCAGTTTTTGAGCCTCGATTTGAACCCGTTCCAGTTTCGTTTGTCTTTTGAGCATAAAATATTTAAAGACAAGGAAAAGAATATGAAAAAAAATAAACGGAATGATAGCAAATAAGATGGTTGAACGAATCACATCCCGATAATAACGGTTGTCTGCCGTAAGAACAATATTCCAAGGCAATTGCTCAAGCGGATAACGAATCTTATTTTCTGTATCGTTATTTTTCGGTGGTTTGTTGACAGTAAAAATGGTCTTTCCTTTTGAATTCTCAAATGATATAGCCTGATCGGGAGTCAATTGTTTCATGATATTTCTTATATAATCGACTTGTATATGGGCTACCAGCACCGCTATGACTTTATTATTCGACAAAATGGGAGAAGCGGCGGCAATAACATGCTGATTATCAATCTTTTCCTGATGATCGGATACGACCGTATGTTTGGTTAAAAGAACTTCTCGAAAGTAGTCCATATATCTAAAGTTATAGTGTTTTAACAAGTCGTTTGTTCCGGTGACCACGTTGCCTTTTAAATCTAGAATATACATTCCTCCATAACGCGGATCCTGATTTTGAGTCTTTTTTAAGATCATTTTGACTGAATCCAAATCATTCAGCATCGGATCCAGACTATAAGCTAAAATGTTTAATCCCGTGATCGTTTCCCCAATAAATTGATCGATTTGGTTTTGATGAATGGAGGCGATCCATTCAATATGTTGACGATAATTGTCTCTTTCATTGTCTAATAAAATACGGTAGAACAGCATGATGGTTAGAATACTTGGGACCACCACAACCCAAAAATAAATCCATTTTTGTTTTTTCTTATTTATTCGCATCAAAATTCGCCCTTACTATTATGGTTCCCGCAGATTCGTGATTCAATGATCTCTTCTGCGATGTTGAAATCTACTTTATTATATCAGAAACTTTGAAATGAGAAGTGCTAGAAAAAAACCTTTGGAAAAAAAGTCAAAATGAGAGAAAATCAATCGTTTGATGTTGTTTTCCCTTTAAAATGATCGAAAAAAAGTAATTTGAATATAAGCATCTTTTAATAGGAGCAAACGTTTAAACTTGACAAGGTGAAATCAATCTGATGGGATATGTATAAAACAGAAGGAGTGGTTGTGTTTTTACAGGATTTCTGCATGACCTTTTGACAGACGAAAGAAGAAATGGAAAGCGGCTTATATTTTAAAAAGCAGAAGAGAACCTGAAATGGTTTGCGAGCATTCATGGACGATTTATTTGTAGGAGAAGACGTCAAAAATGGCGCTTTCAGCGGTCTACAGTGATTTTCCGATTGAAAAATAAAAAATTGGCATGACCACTTTGTTTATTCACCCAAAGTCTAAGTAATATAATGTTGATATGCAGGAAGGAATTTTGATCAATATTGCGAAACCACATGGCCAAAGAATGGAAAGATTATGTTACAATGAGGAAAAAGTCTTGTCTGGACAAATGTTTCAAACGTTAATAGGTGATGGTGCGGTGGCATTGGTGAAAATCTGTTTTGTATAAAAGAAAAACAGATGATATCAGCAATGGGGACATGCTCGATTGCTTGCCGAAATTCAACAAGTACAAATAGACGAAGCTGCTGGCCATCATGATTATTGGACAGTGATTGAGCCGCAAAGAATGCAGAATTTATGAATAGAAGGAACTGATTGAGAAAATGGAAGAAAAAAACATACAAATGTCCTTGAAACTATTTGTTGTACTGTCAAGAGCATATAAAGTCGTCAATGAAGAAACGAATGAATGGATTTATCAAAATGGGTTAAATCCTACGGAATTTGGCGTATTGGAATTGTTGCATCATAAAGGCCCGCAACCGTTGCAGCAAATTGGAAGCAAAATTTTGCTGGCGAGCGGCAGTATTACTTATGTAGTAGACAAATTAGAAAAAAAGGGGTTGGTAGAGCGGGTCGCATGCCCTACCGATCGCAGGGTGACATATGCTGCCATTACGGAAAAAGGAAGGGCCGTTATTGAAGAGATATTTCCAAAGCATGCTGAAAACATTCATTCACTGATGAGCGTTCTGGACGACGAGGAGAAAGAAACGGCTATCCGTTTATTAAAAAAAATTGGACTTGCCGTGAAGGATTTATCCACATAGAACCCATATTTTCTATAGGAAAATTCTTCATTCCGTCTGTTTGCTCTTTCATTCGAATCAGAAAGGCTTTTATGCGATTCTATGATCCTTCTGACTTGCTGTAAAGTAAAAAAAGAGGCTGACACGAGAATACGGCTTTGTGGAGTTAAATCTATTTAATAGACCGTATCCTCTTTTAGTGTCTGCCTCTTTTCATTCAAGACCAATATCAGTTTGCAGCAATGACGATGTGATCATTTTCCAGCACGGCTTTTAAATGTTTTACATCCGGATGGTCCAACATATAATCGGCAATCGGATCTTCTAAATGTTCTTGAATGACTCGGCGCAACGGACGGGCGCCAAACTCTGGATGATAGCCGAGTTCAGCTAGTTTCATTTTTGCTTCAGGCGTTACTTCGATCGTCATTTCTTGTTCTTTTAATGATTCGTTTAATTCCGCCAACATCAAATCGACAATCTTCTTCAATTCTTCTTTTTCTAAAGGTTTAAACTCAATAATGCTGTCAAAACGATTGAGGAATTCTGGTTTAAAGTAATTTTTCAACGAATCCAGCACGGAACTTTCGCTTTTGTCATTTCCCTTTTCAAATCCAACCGTAATCGTTTTAACCGATTGTCCTGCGTTGCTTGTTGCGATAATAACGGTGTCTTTAAAGCTTACAGTTCGTCCTTGACTATCTGTCAAGCGACCATCTTCTAAAATTTGCAAGAACATATGTTGAACGTCTGGATGGGCTTTTTCAATTTCGTCCAACAAAATGATGCTGTATGGATTGCGACGAACTTTTTCTGTTAATTGACCAGCTTCTTCATGACCTACATAGCCAGGAGGAGAACCGATCAATTTTGACACGCTGTGTTTTTCCATATATTCACTCATATCGAGACGAATCATGGCATCTTTTGAACCGAACAATTCTTCGGCAAGCGTTTTGCTTAATTCCGTTTTCCCAACTCCGGTAGGACCGACGAACAAGAAAGAGCCAATAGGTCGATTTTTCGCTTTAAGGCCGGCGCGGCTTCTTTTGATGGCTTTCGCCACTTTTTTGACTGCTTCATCTTGGCCGATGACTTTTTTCGCTAAGTTTTCTTCTAAATGTTTCATTTTTTCTTGTTCATCTTGCTGTAATTTGCCGACCGGAATTCCCGTTTTCTTTTCAATAATCTCTTGTATATGAGCGACAGTGACGACCGGACGAATGTTTGAATCCGCCTCGCTGTTCAGTTGTTTTTCAAGGCTGGCTTCTTCGTCTCTTAATTTAGCAGCCAGTTCATAGTGTTCTTCTTGTAAAGCTTTTTCTTTTTCTTTCGCTATTTGGTTCAACCGCGCTTGAATGGTGTCTTTATCGTTTGTCGTAATGGTTAAGTTCAATTTGGAACCAGCTTCGTCCATTAAATCAATGGCTTTGTCTGGCAAGAATCGGTCTTGGATATAACGATGTGATAAATGGACGCAGGCTGCTAACGCATCATCCGTGTATTGGACGCCATGGTAATCCTCATAACGTTTCTTCAAACCTTTCAGTATTTCCAAAGCTTTTTCCGGTGCTGGTTCATCCACTTGAACAGGTTGGAAGCGGCGTTCCAAAGCAGCATCCTTTTCAATTTGTCGATATTCTTTCAATGTGGTGGCACCGATCACTTGCAATTCTCCACGTGCGAGCGCCGGTTTCAAAATATTTCCGGCATCCATAGACCCTTCAGCGGATCCGGCTCCCACTAAAAGATGAATTTCGTCGATAAAGAGTATAATATTTTTTCTTTTTTGCAGTTCTGCAATTAATTGTTTCATTCTTTGCTCAAATTGTCCGCGAATTCCTGTATTCGCGACGAGTGAAGCGACATCCAGCAAATATACTTCTTTATTTTTCAATTTGGAAGGAACGGAGCCTTCGGCGATTTTCAGAGCCAACCCTTCGGCGATTGCCGTTTTTCCGACACCTGGTTCACCGATCAGAACCGGATTGTTTTTATTTCTTCTATTTAAAATTTCAATCACACGGTTGATTTCTTCGTCGCGGCCAATAACAGGATCGATGATGCCGGCTCTTGCTGCATTTGTTAAGTTGCGGCCAAACTGGTCAAGAAAACTGTTGCCGTTTCCGGCTTGTTTTGGCTGTGCTTGGTATGGAAAAGCGTTTAGCGTTCCGTTTTCAAATGGAGGTTGTTCCCCGAAGCCTTTAAAGAAATCGTCGAACGGAAATCCACCAAAATTCATGAACATAGGCATCCCTCCTTGTAATTGAGCGATCGATTGTTTTTCTTTCTCATAACATTCTTCGCAAAAATGGTAATCTTTCGATTGTCCATTGATTTGCAAATGAAGGCTTATATTGGCAGGTTTTTGATGGCATTTTTCACAGAGCATTTATTCAACCTCCTTAAAAGGTTTTGACTTTGACTAACTTTGACTTTTAAGGTGCTCGTAAACAGCAGATGAATTTAAAAGGATCATCTGTTAGTGTCAACTGATTTTCGTCAAAGATCATCGAGAAAGTTTGACTAACTTTGACCTTTCGCTTTTATTATAGTCTGACCATTTTTGACTTTCAAGTGTTTTGATGAAATTTTTTTGTTCTTTTTTAAAAAATTTTTTTCTCACCCTCACGAAGTGATTTTCTTAAAATAAAATTTTTTGCTTTCCGCTTATGAAAGGGGATGGTTTCACATACATATGGACAGAGGGGAAAGAATTGGGGGAGTATTCGTGAAGGCTTTTTATGGCGCTCTTCAAATTGCGTTTGTTTACGTAGGAACAGTGATTGGAGCGGGATTTGCAACGGGAAAGGAAATCGTGGAGTTTTTTACTCAGTTTGGATTCATTGGGTTCCTCGGAATCATGGTAAGCGGCTATTTGTTTATTGTTATGGGAACGAAGACGATGAGAGTATCAATCAAGTTAAAAGCTCAATCTTATGAAGAATTAAATGAATATTTATTTGGCAAAAAACTTGCTTTCTTTTTTAATATGGCCATGCTGTTCATGTTAATCTGTGTATCCGGCGTTATGCTAGCTGGGGCTGGAGCGCTTTTTGAGGAACAATTAGGATTATCGAAGCAATTGGGGATTTGGTTGACGATTTTTGGAGGGGTTATTGTGATCATCAATGGAACGAAAGGACTATTGGCTGTCAATTCATTTGTTGTTCCGCTGATGATCACTTTTAACCTTATTGTGTTTTTGGTTTCATCCCAAACACCGGAATTTTTTTCTTCTCTTTTTTCGTCAGCTTCTTCCGATATTAGTATTCAATCCATAGTAAGTCCTTTCGCTTATACGGCTTTTAATTTGGCTCTTGCTCAAGCAGTATTAGTTCCTGTTGCCGCAGAGATCAATGACGAAAGAACCATCCGATGGGGGGGAATCATTGGAGGATTATTTTTGACGATCATTCTCCTTTCCAGCCACTTTGTTTTGTTGCAGCTTCCTGACGTAACTAGCTTGGAAATACCGATGGCAAGCGTTATGAATAACGTCGCCTATGGAATTTCAGGCATTTATTTATGTATTATTTATGGAGAAATTTTTACTTCGATTATCGGAAACATATATGGATTGGAAAGACAATTGAGTCATTACTGGCCAATTCAGCCTATTCTTCTTTATATCAGCGTTTTTTTGATTGCTTTTTGCTTAAGCCAGCTTCATTACGGGCGATTGTTATCCTTTCTTTATCCATTATTCGGATACTTTAGTTTTTTGTTCTTCTTTCTTCTTTGGGTAAAGCCTATCAAATAATGGGAGCGGGATTTCTCTGCTATGGGATAAAACGTCGAAAGAAAAAGATTAAATGGTGATAAATGAAATGAGAGAGGGGAGAGGCAGAGGGAAGGGAAGCGATGATCAGCTTCCCTAAAGAAAGTTATTTCACTTGAATGGTATCCGCCATTTTTAAAAAGGCATCTGAATACGAGCTGTCTTTGTCATCATAAATGGTAATCTTTATCGGCTGGGTGCTCGATGGTATCACATAAGCAGTGACCACTGCATCTTGAGTGCTAGTCCGATAGGCGGTAGCGTTTTTAAACGTGCTTGTATTTGGCGGCGAAATCGTTTTTACCTCATCATTAATAGCTTTCAACTGATCGAAAGCCGATTGTTTAAATGTATCCCAATTTTGGGTTTTTTGCATTAATTCAATTCGCATAAACAGCTGGTCTTTGTCTTTAAAGTACACAACGTCTTTGTATGGTTCTTCGGCTGTTAGTTCATAGTGGGGAAGAACATACATGGAAAACCCTTGGTTGTCGCTTTCTTCCAATACAGCTGTATCGGTTTTGTTTTGTCCGCCTATGGAATATTGAATTTTTTTCTCGAATGGGCGGACGGTTCCGGATTGTGTACTGTCTTTGGATTGTGAGCTATCCTTAGGTTGAACGCTGTCATTGGTTGAAGCCTTTTTTTCAGTCTGATTGTTTGAGGAATCGTTTGCTTTCGCTGATTCCTGTTCATTTTGCTTGTTTTCTGAGCTGGCGGTATTTTGATTTTCGCTTTCTTGATTGGATTCGCTTGATTGAACGGCTTGTTTTGCAGCGTCCTTATGCTCTTTTGTTTCGACAGTATTAGATGATGCCTGGTTTTCGTTTTCAGATGTTTTTTCATTCGTTCCGCATCCGGCTAAACTGAGAGTTGACAATAATGCCAATGCAAGAACAGTTTTGGTCCAACTTTTCATGCCATTTCCTCCTCTATCCTTTTGTTGTATAACCGGCAATGCATCGAGATTGGCATCAGGGAATAAGCATTGAGAACAGGAAATCTCAATGAATATACATTGCCTGTTTCTGCTTCTGATTCTATTTTAAAGGAAATCTGCTTCAAATGATTTACAAATTCTTTTCAAATTCGGTTCAAAATCCTTTTTTTGTAAAGCCGAAACTGAAAAAAGATATACTGGGCTTTCTCCGAAAAAACGTTTCTATAGATGTCAAACCTTCGATGTGAGAGCATGGACCTATTTTTGTACGATCGTATAATTTTTATGGTTGACCACTGTTTTTTCTTCTAAATCCAACTCTCTGAAGTTTTCCATATAAGTTAAATCCACAATCACCGAATTTTCGTTCACCTTCTCGACGATCCCCCTCAATCCGCCTTTAAACTCAATGATATTTCCTACTTCTGCTTTGATCATAACCCTCTCTCCTTTGAATTATAGTCCGAAATAAGTCACTCATAGGACGGAGTACAAATTTTGCATAAGACGCGATTAAACAACAGCAAGCCCGCATTCCTGGTTGCAAGATGTGGAAAATAATTAATAATAGTTTGCCCTATAAGAATCAAAAGGTAAAGTCTTTTTACATAAAAATGTATAATTTTTCAATAATCTTTTTTATAGCATTTTGAAAGCAATAGTCTTATAATAATTTTTGTTTGAAAATCGCTATTTTCGAAGGAGATCTTTCTTTTTCTCAAAACATGGAAACATCGTCGGCTGGCTTGGATAATGAATTCCAAAAATGAAAAGTTCACTCTAAAATCATCATGACTACGAACGTATAGCTGTACTGTGCGCATTGATGATTTTGCTGTCTTGGTGTTTTTTTGAACTTTAAAAGATGATCGAACCTATTGCGCTCGCTTTCTAGCTTAAAGACCATATTCGGATTTGGCAGATAAGCACGAATAGGGGGGAATCTCTTGAAAGAAGAAGAAATACAATCCATTTTGGACAAATTGAAAAACGAGGAAATTCACGAGTTTTTAGTGAAAAAAGAGGATTTTATGCAGTTTCGCTCCCATCTTGTTAAGCGGCCGGATTTCAAACATTTTCGTGGAGTGGCCCAAAGAGGGGGAGATGTGCTGTTTTATTATGATAAAGAACCTCGAAAGTAAATGTCTTTAAAAATATTTAATAAGGAGTATACGATCATCCGGTTCTCCTTTTTGGGCTGTCATTTGACCGGCGATTTTCCACAAAAAGCCCCTGCCTTTAAGGATGGAAGCACCGAAGAATGTCCCACGTTGGTAACTTTTCCTATCATTTGATTCGAACAAGTTGTTAGAAAGCCATCGTTAATAAAAGTTTCATATAATTATCAAATATTGTAAAAACATATATAAATTCACAATGTCATTGATTGTAAAATTATCAATAATATAGTAATCTATTGTAGATGAAAGACTTCGATTTTTCTGGGGATAAAATTCGAAATGTGGTGACGAAATGTGAATACTAACCGTTCCCCGGCTATACTCATCCAGTTAATTGAAGAAAAAAGAATCGCGATGATTGCGGTCGGGATTGAAAAAGGGTTAAACAGTGAAGAGACAATAAAATTAAGCAAAGAACTTGATCTGTTATTAAATGAATACGATAAACAATTTGCGATTTCAAAATCCTAGACTTCTTTCATAGGGTCTATTTTTTTTATATTCTTTGAAAGAAAAATGAAGAGAAGTCTTCTTTGATGACGGCACTTGCAAAAAGAGAGAAAGCGCTAAGTTAACCCTTTAAATCCAATGTGATTTGCATAACAGAATGAAATAGTCCGAATTCTTTACAGAAATCCAAAAGAAATAAGATTTCTTTCTTTAAGATATAATAGAAATGACACACTTTCTTTATTGTCACTATCCGGTTTTCCATGATATTCTTTCATGGGGGAATTGCATTGAGTTTTCATGTGGTATAGACCAGTATTGACGAATGAAGAAAGATTCGTTAATGTATTGATGACGAAAAAGTAAAGGAGACGATGATAAATGGTGCAAAAACAATTTACCGTTATTGATGAAACAGGAATCCATGCTCGTCCAGCAACTAAATTAGTACAAACTGCAAGCAAATTTTCTAGCGATGTTCAGCTTGAATATAATGGCAAAAAAGTGAACTTGAAATCCATCATGGGTGTTATGGCGCTAGGAATCGGAAAAGGCGCCCAAATAACGATTTCCGCTGAAGGAAGCGATGAAGCGGATGCGTTGAAAACGATTGAAGAAACTATGAAAAAAGAAGGTTTGGCAGAATAATGTCGACGATTTTAAAAGGAATCGCAGCATCAAACGGGATTGCAATTGCGAAAGCATACCGTTTAGTGGAACCCGACTTAAAAGTAGAAAGAAAAGACATTCAGAATTCTGAACAAGAAATCAACCGCTTTGAAGAAGCAATCCGTCAATCTCAAAGCGAGCTTGAAACGATTCGGGATCATGCCAAAAAAGAGTTGGGCGAAGAAAAAGCAGCCATTTTTGAAGCTCATCTTCTTGTATTAAGCGATCCTGAGATGACAGGTTCTATTAAAGATAAAATCAAAAATGAAAAAGTCAATACTGAATATGCTTTAAAAGAAACAGCTGATATGTTTGTTTCCATGTTTGAAAACATGGATAACGAATATATGAAAGAACGGGCAGCTGACATTAGAGATGTAACGAAGCGTGTTCTCGCTCATTTATTAGGAGTGGAACTTCCGAATCCTAGCTTGATTGCGGAAGAAGTAATCATAGTAGCAGAAGATTTAACTCCTTCTGATACTGCTCAATTGAACCGACAATTTGTTAAAGGTTTTACGACCGACGTAGGGGGAAGAACTTCTCACTCCGCTATCATGTCGCGTTCAATGGAAATTCCTGCTGTTGTGGGGACAAAGGAAGCGACAAAAGAAATTCAAAATGGCGATTTAGTGATCGTTGACGGCATCAATGGAGAGGTTCATGTCAATCCTGTTCCTGAAGTCATTGAATCTTATAAAGACAAAGCGGAACAATTTGCTAAGGAAAAAGCAGAATGGGCCAAATTGAAGAATGAAAAAACATACTCCAGCGATGGCCATCAAGTCGAACTGGTCGCCAATATTGGAACGCCGAAAGATATAGAAGGCGTTATCAATAACGGAGGAGAAGGAGTTGGCTTGTTCCGTACTGAATTTCTGTATATGGGACGAGATCAGCTGCCGTCTGAAGAAGAACAATTCGAAGCTTATAAAACGGTATTGGAAGGCTTAAACGGAAAGCCAGTCGTTGTCCGCACACTTGATATTGGCGGAGATAAAGAACTTCCATATTTAAATCTTCCAAAAGAAATGAACCCGTTCCTAGGTTTCCGGGCTATTCGCTTATGCTTGGAAGATCAAGATCTGTTCCGCACACAGCTTCGGGCATTGCTGCGCGCCAGCGTTTACGGCAATCTGAAAATTATGTTCCCTATGATTGCAACCATTAATGAGTTTCGTGAAGCAAAAGCTATTTTAGAAGAAGAAAAAGAAAAATTGATTCAGAATGGAACGAAAGTTTCGGATTCGATTGAAGTCGGCATTATGGTGGAAATTCCGTCCACGGCTGTAATGGCAGATCAATTTGCAAAAGAAGTGGACTTTTTCAGCATAGGAACGAACGATTTAATTCAATATACGCTGGCAGCAGACCGTATGAATGAACGCATATCCTATTTGTATCAACCATACAATCCGGCGATTTTACGGCTTGTGAAAATGGTCATCGATGCCGCTCATAAAGAAGGTAAATGGGCAGGAATGTGTGGAGAAATGGCAGGAGATGAGACGGCCATTCCGCTCTTGCTCGGTCTTGGTCTTGATGAATTCTCCATGAGTGCCACATCCATTCTAAAAGCTCGATCTCTTATTAAAAAGTTAAATCGATCCGAAATGGAACAATTGGCTTTTGAAGCATTGAATAAAAGAACTACTGCTGAAGTAGTAGAACTTGTTGAAAAAGCAGTGTCTTCTCAATATAGCCATTAAGATGTATAAATTCTTAATCAGGGGTAAAAATGTTAAATGCCACACGAATACTCAACTTAGATCTTTATTCTCATTTCCCCCTTTATGGAGGCTGGAGTTTTAAAAAGTTCCAGCCTCTTTTTTGGTGGTTGGAGGGAATAAACGTTTGATGTTGTTCTGCCAATTTCATGGCATTTTAGATCGACTTTGTGATTAGACGGTAATTAAGCGAAAAAAATGCAAGAAAATTTTGCATGTTTTATAATAAAAGTACTTTGGTTAAAGGAGGGATTCTGCTTGAAGTTAGGTTTAGAAGGAAAAAAGGCAATCGTTGCCGCTTCTAGTCAAGGGTTGGGAAAAGCTATTGCGGAGGAACTCGCGGCTAACGGAGCCAATGTCATGATTTCCAGCAGAAGCGAACAAAAGCTGAAAGATCTAAAACAAAAATGGGACAAGACATTGCCCGGCCGGATAGAATGGACAACTTGCGATGTGACAAAACTTGCTGATATTCAACATCTGGTCGAACGAACGGTAGACGTTTATGGCGGAGTCGATATTTTGGTCAACAATGCAGGAGGACCGCCGTCCGGAACGTTTGAAGAAATAACGGATGAAATGTGGCAAAAAGCGTTTGAATTGAATCTGCTTTCCTATATACGAATGATTCGAGCCGCTTTGCCTTATTTAAAACAAAACGGCGGAAAGATCATCAATATTGCTTCTTCTTCTATTAAAGAGCCAATTCCAGGTTTAATCTTATCGAATACATTCCGAACAGGGATAGTAGGGCTTTCTAAAACACTGGCTACGGAACTTGCTCCGTATAATATTTTAGTGAACACAGTGGCTCCAGGGCGCATCGCGACTGATAGAATTATCGAGCTGGATAAAATTGGCGCTGAAAAACAAGGGATCTCCATAGAAGAAATGTCAGAAATCATGAAAAGTAAGATTCCTCTCGGAAGATACGGAAAACCGGAGGAATTTGCGAATGTGGTCGCGTTTTTAGCTTCGGAAGCCAATACATATATGACAGGCAGCACTTTCTTAGTCGACGGCGGCATGGTCCGTTCCATTTAATGCTTTCAAAGACCATTCGACGAATCGAAAAAACATCAAATATATGATATTGAAAACAACAGGCACATGTTTTGTAAAAACATGTTTAAAAAAGAAAATGGGGGGAATTCTAATGATGAAAGAGGAATTTTAAAGATTCTCACTCACAACCCCCTTTTCTTTTAAAGACCTGTTGAAACAGGTCTTCTTTTTTTCGGTATATAAAGATCGTTCATTTTATTATGGAAAGGTTCAGATCGTTTTACAATAAACGGAGGAGGTGAACAACTGATTGCGAAATCCAATTATATAAACGGGTATTCGAATAGTCGAGGGAATCTTCTGTATTTTTAAACGATTACATCGTTATTGTATATCCTGAAAGACTCGCAGGTTTATCGATGTAAAGGCCCTGGGGAGATGTGAAATCTCTTCTGATGGGAGTTCGCCCGTTTATACGGATTTTGGCAATCAGGAGGAGGATGACGAAACCGGTTGTCGGGTTTATTGGAACAGGAGTAATGGGGAAAAGTATGGCCGGACATATTTTAGCGGACGGTTATCCGCTGGTGGTGTATAATCGGACAAAAGAAAAAGCGAATGAGCTATTAAAGAATGGAGCAAAATGGGCGAACAGTCCGAAAGAATTAGTGAAACAGGCGGACATCGTTTTTACGATAGTCGGTATGCCAAGTGATGTGGAAGAAGTTTATTTATCTGAAAACGGACTGATTGAAAACGGCCGAAGTGGACAGATTTTTATCGATATGACCACTTCCAAGCCGTCATTGGCTGTACACATTTATCAAACAGCCCAATCGAAAGGAATCTATACATTAGATGCCCCTGTTTCAGGAGGAGATATCGGCGCTAGAAACGGGACGCTTGCCATCATGGTCGGAGGAGATAAAGAAATTTTTGATCGGGTTCAAGATCTTTTAAACGTTTTAGGAAATAATATTGTTTACCAAGGGAAAGCCGGCTCCGGACAACATACAAAAATGTGCAATCAGATTGCTATTGCTACTAATATGATCGGTGTGTGCGAATCGCTTATTTATGCGAAAAAAGCGGGATTGGATCCGGAAATGGTGCTAAAAAGCATTTCCACAGGAGCAGCCGGGAGCTGGTCGTTGTCTCATTTAGCTCCACGTATTTTAAAAGAAGACTTTGAACCGGGTTTTTACATTAAACACTTTATAAAAGATATGAAGATTGCTCTTGAAGAAGCCGAAAAAATGAATCTTTCACTTCCGGGACTTTCGCTGGCTAAACAAATGTATGAGGAACTGTCGGCAAAAGGAGAAGAATCAAGTGGGACGCAAGCCCTTATCAAATATTGGGCTGAATAAAAAAAGAAGCAAAAACTGGTCCACAAAAGGACCAGTTTTTTACCGTTTTTGAATGCCAACATTTTTACGATATTATCGAAGCAAGCAGAATGATTACAGGATATGTTTGCTTTTTAGAAAATTCTCCAGTCTGTTCAGCCCTTCCTCAAGCTCTTTCATCGAGGCAGCATACGACAGCCTAAAGTATCCTTCTCCATAGTGGGAAAAGGCACTCCCGGGAACCAAGGCCACTTTTTGTTCCCGCGCTAATTGAAGGCAAAAATCAAAAGAATCCAGTTTTATCGCATCAGGTATTTTTACAAAGAAATAAAATGCCCCGTCCGGGCGGACCACTTCCAAGCCGGAACTTTCGAGACGCTCATATACATAAGCGCGGCGCTTTTTGTATTCTTCCCTCATAGCCGCGGAGTCTTCTTCTCCATTTGTATAAGCTTCCAATGCAGCCATTTGAGAAATAGAAGAAGCGCAAGACACGTTATATTGATGAACTTTTAGTAAATGTTGGGCGATGTTTTCCGGCGCCATTAAAAAGCCAATCCGCCATCCAGTCATGGAATGCGATTTCGACAAGCCGTTGATGACTATTGTCTGTTCTCTTAAAAAACGGCCGATGGAGACATGAGGACGATCGTAAAGAAGTTCGCTGTAGATTTCGTCAGCAATCACGAAAATAGGTTTATCTTTAAGAAATAGAGCGATTTCTTTTAACTCGTCTTCTGTTAAACTTACTCCTGTTGGATTGGACGGATAAGGCAAAATAACGCATTTCGTGTTGGCGGTGACATATTTTTCAAGAACGTCTTTTGTTAATTTAAATTGGTTGTCCCTAGTATCGGCAAAAACAGGGACCCCTTGGCACATCCGAATGATCGGTTCATAGCCGGGATAGACCGGACCTGGAAGGATGACTTCATCTCCAGGGCATAAAATGGTTCTTAAGGCAACGTCAATCGCTTCGCTCGCTCCTATCGTGACAATGATTTCGCTTTCCGGCGAATAGGTTAAATCATATTTTTTATGTACATAATGGCTAATGGCTTGGCGAAGCGGCAAATATCCTGCGTTATGTGTATAAACGGTAAAATTTTCTTGAATGGCATTCATTCCCGCTTTTTTTATATGATCCGGTGTAGGAAAATCCGGTTGGCCAATGGTTAAGGAGATCATCCCTTCTATTCCGCTCACCATATTAAAAAACTTTCTAATTCCAGAGATTTGAATATTTTTGACGTTTTCGTTCAGATATTGTTCCAATGTTTTTCACTAACCTTTCTTTCCTTTTGTTATCATTATAATGTCTATAGAGTCTCTTAAAAAGGAAAGAATCAAAAAACTTCATCATTTAAAGGCGGTTGAATGAGAGATTATGATCAGAACATGCGCTGTTGATAAAGATAACCAAATCGTATATGATGTTCCGCTTCGTGATCTTAACAATGAACATACGGTTTGGTATTGGGTGGATTTTTCGGAGCCAACCGATCAGGAAAATTCCCTTTTACGTGATTTTTTTCATTTCCATCCATTGGCTGTGGAGGACTGTTTAGACGAATTGATTGAAAGGCCCAAAGTGGATTTCTACAAAAATTATTTATTTTTTCTTTTGCATTCCATTCAGCAAACAACTTTGGCTACAGACGAAGTAGAGGTGTTTATGAACAGTCATATGCTTGTCACCTATCATAAACAGCCGAACAGAGCCATTAATAACTCATGGGTGCGTCTAAAAAAAGAAGAAGGTTTAAAAAAGGGGCCGATTTTTGTGGTCCACAGCATTATTGACCAGATCGTAGACGATTATTTTCAGCCTGTCTTCCATATTGAAGATACCCTCAATCAAATCGAAGAAAACAGCGATAGAGAGGCTGTTAATGAGTTGCTGGATAAAATATTTGAAATACGCCATGACATGTCCAAGCTCCGGCGCTCCATTTTGCCGATGAGAGATCTTCTTTACAGGCTTTTAAATTCAGAAAATGTCTCATTTATTGAAGATCAGCGATTTTATTTTCACGATATATATGACCATTTGTTGAAGTTATCAGAAATGCTGGAATCCTACCGGGAGTTTTCTGCCGATATCCGTGATAACTATATGTCTTTTAATTCCAATAAGACCAATAACATTATGATGACGCTGACGATTATTACGACGATTTTTATGCCGTTAACCTTTATCGTAGGAATATATGGAATGAATTTTGATTATATGCCGGAACTTCATATTAAATACGCTTATTATATGGTGTTAATAGGGATGGCATGTATAGCCTTCTTTATGTTTTTGATTTTTGTCAAAATTGGATGGCTGAAAATCGGGAATAAAAAAAATCGACGGAATCGTCATAGTTCAAAATAGATAGTCTTTTTTGCCTATCATTTTCATGGTATAGTTAAGGTAATTGGGAGGGGTTGCCACTATGGACAAAAATACGACAGTTCTGTTAGAAAGTGGGACAAATGAACTGGAAATTGTAGAGTTTGAAGTGAACGGAAACAAATACGGCATTAATGTGATAAAAGTGAGAGAAATTATATTGCCGGTTCCCGTCACGTTTATACCTCATTCACATCCTCATGTTGAAGGAATTATCGAATTGCGCGGGGAAATACTGCCGGTAATCGACATGATGAGTGTGCTGGGGTTTGAAAACTCTCAGCCGAAAGAGAATGATAAATTCATCGTGACGGAATTTAACTGCCAAAAAGCTGTTTTCCGTGTCAACAACGTTTCTAAAATCCACCGGATTTCATGGCAAAGCATTGAAAAGCCTTCCGAAATTTATCAAGGGAAAAGCAGTGAAATCATCGGCGTCATTAAAATGAACGGAGAAATGCTTTTGCTTTTGGATTTTGAAAAAATAATGGTCGATATTAACCCGACTTCCGGTATTCAAGTCGAACAAGTGAAAAAACTTGGTAAACGGGAGAGATCGAACAAGAAAATAATCGTGGCGGAAGATTCGCCGCTGTTGAGAAAATTATTGGAAGAGACGTTGGGAGAAGCGGGATATGTAAATATTGATTTCTTTGAAAATGGACAAGAGGCTCTTTCCTACTTGGAATCTCTCATAGAAGAAGAATCTGATATTGCAGAAAAAGTACAATTGGTGATTACCGATATCGAGATGCCGCAAATGGACGGACATCATTTGACCAAGCGGATAAAAGATAATCCAAGTCTGAAAAAGCTGCCTGTCATTATTTTTTCCTCATTGATCACCAATGAATTACGGCACAAAGGAGAAATGGTGGGAGCTGATGAACAAGTCAGCAAACCAGAAATCAATGAATTGATCAAAAAAATTGACGAGTATATTTTATAGCGATAAGGCACCGAGTGAGGTGCTTTTTTGTTATTCCGGACATAAAAATGTGTAACGGAACGCCGATTCACTTTTACGGTGAAACTTTAGAGAGTGCTTTTCAATAAAAAGGAATCGTCTCAATCGAATGAATTTGAACGGTATGGCAAAAGGGGTGAGAATATCGGTCCATAAAGTGCCGTGATTGTAATGAAAGGGTGGATGGGAGGCTCACAAACAATGCAGTAATTTATGTGAACAATTTGATGGCGTAAAACTCCAGCCGACAATCGTACGTTAAGCGGCTGGAGCGTACGAACCCGCAAAACGGGTCAAAGGTCCAACCTCTTTAGTTGATGTGGCCATTAGGAAAAAAATGACTCTCCTAGAGGTTTAAAAACGGGTTTTCGATATTTTTTTCGTCCGCTTGACGGACGTGTTTCATTTTCTTCAAAACCAGTATAATTCTGAAGCAATTTTTTCGCTTGGAACAGGCTCATATGACATTTTGGATTATGAGTATGCTGGTCAAGATGACCTAAATGCGGCAAAAGTTGAAAGTCATCTTTAGAGGCAGGTATATGAAATGAGTATTCTCCACATGTTACGAGCACATCAGACTGCTGCTGACTGTATTTTGGATTTTGAGAAAAGTGCAGCCCCACTTTTTTTGCTTTTCCTTCTTGAATCATTTTCAGCAACGCTTTCTTTTTCAGTGAATATAAGTATTTTGGATTGGTGGCTGTTTTAGCATGGCGATTCACCGTAAATATTGCTTTTGAGAGGTTCGTAGTTGTAGGAGGAAGCGAGGGCAATTCATTTTGGCTGTTCAACATGATAACTCCTTTCGAAGCATTTTTACCATATTATATCCTTTTTTAGGCTTGATGGAAAGGGGAAGGAAAAAGATAAAGAAAGTTTTTTCATAAAAATGGAATAAAAACTCTCTTATGGGAGTTCAACTTTATATTTTTTAATTTTTCTGAAACGGCTAAACCGATAAAACTAAAAAGGGGATATCCATTTTTTTCTCTGTATATTCCAAATATTATAAACTCCTTTTTGTTCGATGAGAAGATTGGTTTTTAACTCATCATACATGCTCCAATCTCTGTTCTTTATCAACATAAGGACCAGGCATTGCCGCTTGCCGCGAAAGAAGATCGTTTTTAGATTGTCTAAAATTTTCCGTTATGATACGATTATCTCAAAAACGTTAACTTTTTATAAAATTAGTTAACTCAACTTTCGCACACAGAAATATGAAGACAGTCCTTGATATAACGAGGTAAAGAAGTAATCCAATTGGACAGTTGACACTGAAAAATGTCCATACTCAAATAAACCTTAGCTTCAGCCAAAGTTTGGAAAAGAGAAATCAATTGTAGTAAAGCCGTTTTAAAGTCCATCTCCTTTACTTCGTCACATAGAAACAAGAATAAGTTGCCCATGGTCTTCGGATCCTCTTCTTTCCGAAGTTGCCAAGCAATCAAGATATACCGAGTGAAGACAATGGTAGTATGGCTAATCATCATGTCATAGGAACGACCTTGAAACTCTTTGGCTAAATGTAAAAACGATTTACTGAATTTAAAAAAGGTTTCAATGTCCCAACGCATCCCATAGATTCGAACGATTTCTTCATTAGACAGCGTGGTATCTGTACTCAAAATGGCTAGCCATTCACTTTGGTTGTTTCGATTCCGCACAAACACGATTTTCACTGGTAAACCCGTATGAAGGGTTGCGTGAATCGAGCCGAGTGTTTCTTTTTTGCCAATGTCTCGTTTCGCTTTTCGATACAGTTGTTCCAAGGTTAAACGTTCTCCGTTGAAAAGATACCGTTGTTTCAGCTGTTTGACCATACCAATGACAAAAAGGCCTTTGGAGTGAATCTTCTCCACCAACGGGGCATGAGTAAACCATGTATCCATGAGCACATAATCAGCGAAAATTCCTTTATCCAATGCATGTTCTACTAATTTCAACACCATGTTTGGTTTTGCTTCCAATGCCTCGAGCCGTCGTTTGTAGCCTGTGGTTCGTTTATCAATGGACGAATGGATTTCGTTCAAGCGATTCTTTTGGTTCGCTGAACTCAAAAGAGCGAAATCGATAGGTACAAATGTAAAGCCATCGGACCATCCGAGCGTTAATAGTTGAAAACCATTGACAAACTGACGAGTGGAATGATCGAATACTTTAGCTAGAAGCTCAACCGATTTACTACGGTTACGAGAATAAATCGAATCGTCTACAATAAACACGGTAACACGGCGCTTCGAAATCGTTTGTTTCACACGACGAATCACTTCGGAGCTCAGAGATAGTAAAAAGGTTCTCCAGTTATACGTAGACGAGTTCAAAAAACGATAAATGGTATCTTTTCCTGGTAAATCGGCAGCCTTTTTGCTTTGTAAGGCGTGGTACCAGTTTCTGTATTGAAAAACAAGAAGAAATAATAGTTGAAAAATCGATAAACAAGAATAACCACAAGCCTTGATAATTCCTGCTTTTCTTAAATGATTACCAATTTGTAATTCAGAAAATCCGTCTTTTATTTCTTTTGGTAATTGCGCAAAATACTCTTTTTTCGTTATCATAATGGTGACACCTTTCTTTCTTTGGTTTTTGGTTTGGTCACCAATAGTTTACCAAAAGAAAGAGGTGTCTTTTTGTTTTTTAGACGAATTTTTTCAGTGTCAAGTGAATATGAGATACCCAAAGAAACCTATCAAATCAAGGATTATTCATAAATTTTTCACTGCGAAAGTTGAGTTAGTTAACAAAAGAGGTGAGATGTTTTTTCATGTACTTATGGGAGAAACAAATGAAAGAGGAACTGCGGCATATAGAGGATAAAAAGCAAAAACGCCATTTGTATTCTATTGATTTTTTGAAGAACTCATACGTTTTGAAAGATGGTCGCAGGCTTCTTAATTTTTCATCGAACAATTATCTTGGATTGGCTGGCGATGATCGGCTCATTCAAGCAAGCGTGCGCGCTGCCCAGCAATACGGTGCCGGATCGACAGCTTCTCTATTAATGGTTGGCAACTATTCACTTTATGAAAAAGTCGAATCGGAATTAGCGAAGTGGAAAGGGACAAAAGCCGCACTTATTTTCAACAGCGGGTATACAGCCAATGTTGGCATTATTTCTGCACTCGTCGGTCGCCATGATATCGTCTTCAGCGATAAATGGAATCACGCCAGCATCATCGATGGAACGATTCTTAGCCGAGCGGAAATGAAACGGTATCAACATCAAGATCTGGATCATTTAGAATCTCTTTTAAAAAAAGCGCCCGTTCATAAGAAAAAACTAATCGTTACGGATTCTGTATTCAGTATGGATGGGGATATTGCTCCATTAAAAGGGCTCGTTGAATTAAAAGAAAAATACGGGGCTATTTTGATGGTCGATGAAGCTCATAGCAGTGGTATTTACGGAGAAAGAGGAGAAGGGCTCCTTCATTTATTAGGTATTGAACAGCAAGTAGATGTTCAAATGGGGACTTTCAGCAAAGCTCTGGGGTCTTTTGGAGCTTACGTAACAGGAAAACAATGGATCATCGACTATTTCATCAATAAAGTGAGAAGCTTTATTTTTACCACCGCATTGCCGCCTGCTGCATTGGGATCGATCCTTGCAGCGATTTCCATTGTCCAACAAGAGACGATACGCCGGAAAAAGTTGCAAGAGAATAGTTATTATTTTCGAAAAAAACTATATGAAATAGGTTTTGATATCGGTACAAGCGAGACACAAATCGTTCCGATCATGATCGGTTCCAATGAGTTAACGGTTCTCTTTAGTAAGAAATTGGAAGAGAAAGGTGTTGCTGCTGTCGCCATTCGGCCTCCTACGGTTCCGGAGGGGACAGCACGAATCCGTTTCTCCCTTATGTCGACATTCACAAAAGAGGAACTAGATTGGACGCTTGAGCAAGTGGCCGCCGTTGGAAAAGAATTGGGGGTGATTTCGTGAAACATCAGCATTCTCTAGTCTTCCTTCCGGGATGGGGAATGAAAGGAACGATTTGGGGTCCTCTTGAAGAAAGGCTAAAATCGACTTTTGCCATCTATAAAGTGGAATGGGATGGGATTGATAAAGCAGCTGATTTTAAACGAAAAGCGCTTCAGTTCATAGAAGAAAAAGGTCTTTCTTCTTTTGTTCCCGTGGGCTGGTCGCTTGGAGCGTTGATCGCTCTTGAACTTGCTTTTTCTGTTCCCGAAAAAATCGAGCGCATAGTTCTCATCAGCGGTACGAGTCGGTTTATTCAAGGAGATCGTTATCACGCTGGATGGAATAGACGGATAGTGGAACGAATGAAAAGGCAATTGATTCGTAATCGCGCACAAACGATTTCTACTTTTATAAACTCGTTGCTTTATGAAGACGAAAAAGGGAAGGAGATCGATTTCATCGATCACTTTCATTGTGATAAACCAAATAGTTTAGAAGCAGGCCTTGACTATTTAATTTCAGCAGATGTTCGTTTTGCTGTGAGAGATATCTCGGCTCCATTATTGCTCATTCATGGGGAAAAAGATGCAATATGCCCGCTATCCGCTGCAGAAGACATTGTGGAACAGACAAGTGGCAAGGCGCTTCTCTATAAATTGCCGAAAACCGGACATGCTCCTTTTTTAACGAAAACGGACGAATGTGCACAGTTGATTCAATTATTTGCAGGGGGAGAACAATGATCGATAAACCGTTGCTGAAAAAACGATTTAGTGACCATGCCAAAACGTATGATCAATTTGCAAGCGTGCAGAAAAAAATGGGGACTCAGTTATTGAAGCGGATGGATGGGAAAGAAAGTGAATTCGCTCCGATCCATATTCTGGAGATTGGCTGTGGTACAGGATATTTGACGAAGAAACTGTCGCAACAATTTCCCGAAGCAACGATAACCGCAATTGACTTTGCACCGGGAATGATCGAAATCGCGAAACAGCGGATCAATGATGAACGGGTACATTTTCTCTGCGGTGATATTGAGGAAATGGGGCTAAAAGAACGGTATGATCTTATCATCTCCAATGCAACCTTTCAATGGCTGAATGATATGGAGAATACTCTGATTCGTCTTAGCCATTCGTTAAAGAATAATGGAAGGATTCTTTTTTCAACATTTGGAGCCGAAACATTCCATGAACTTCACACTTCTTTTTCTCGAGCGTTGCAAAAATGGCAAATCTATACGAATGCCAGACTCGGGCAGCCGTTTTACTCATTAAAGGATTTATTAGAATTATGCGATCGTACGATTCGATTGGTTCATCCACATTCGAACATCGTCGGAATAGAGACCATTGAAAAAGAACGATTCCTCTCTGTGAGAGACTTTTTCACTTCTTTGAAAAAAATAGGGGCTACGAATAGCAATCAAGGGCCATTTTTCCAACGACCTTCGATATTAAAAAAAATGATAAAAATCTATGAGCGTGATTTTCAAGAAAATGGCTTTATAACAGCTACTTATCATTGCTTATTCATAGAAGCTGTGTTGAAACGATGATTTGATAGAGGGGAAAGAGGTTTAAAATCACATAATCAGATCCTTTATCTCTGTCATTTTGTTCTGTTTTCATTCTATCTGATGGCTTTTTCGGAAACGAACACCTCCTGCCGCTTATACGGACAGGAGGTGACCCTTACTTTGTTATACTTTGATAAATTTCGGCGATATATTATTTCCGATAATTTCACCGTAATGAAAGAATTCATTTTCATTATTTTGTTGTTCCAAAGGCAACAATGGAAATAACAATTCAGCCACCCGATACGCTTCTTCCAAATGGGGGTATCCGGATAATATAAAACGATTAAATCCTGCTTGTTGATATTCCAACATTCTTTTTGCAACTGTTTCGGGATCCCCTACTAAGGCTGTGCCGGCGCCTCCTCTTACTAATCCGATCCCCGCCCAAAGATTAGGGCTTATTTCTAATGATTGTCTGCTTTTGTTTGCCCCGCGATGCAAAACACTCATTCGTTTCTGTCCGACCGAGTCATACCGGGAAAGGACTTGATCTGCTGTTTGAACGGCTTTTTCATCGACATAGTGTATCAGTTTGTCTGCCGCTTCCCATGCTTCTTTATCCGTTTCCCGCACAATTACATGCAATCGGATGCCAAACTCAACTGTTCTGCCTTGTTCTTCTGCCAACTTCTTGACTTCTTCGATTTTCTTGGCCGCTTGCTCTGGTGGTTCCCCCCACGTTAAATACACATCGGCGTGTTTAGCCGCCACTTTTTTTCCGGCATCAGACGATCCACCAAAAAAGACAGGCGGATATGGTTTTTGTACGGGAGGAAAAAGAAGTTCGCCACTATCAATTTTTAAATGTTGTCCGTCAAACGTGACCGTTTCGCCTTTTAATAATTTTTCCCAGATCGTTAAAAATTCATCAGTCGCTTCGTATCTTTGATCATGGCTTATGAATAGCCCATCTCCGGCTAATTCTACTGGATCGCCTCCGGCTACAACGTTTATCAACAATCGACCATTGGAAATTCGATCTAGCGTCGCCGTCATTCTGGCCGCGAGAGTTGGGGACATTAATCCCGGCCTTACGGCAACAAGAAACTTCAATCGTTCGGTTTCGACGGCCAGCGATGAAGCCAACAACCAAGGATCTTCGCACGATTTACCCGTCGGAATCAGCACTCCTTTATATCCCAGCTGATCGGCAGCTTGAGCAATTTGTTTGAAATAATGATAAGTTCCTGCACGTCCGCCTTTTGTCGTTCCCAAATATCTTCCATCGCCGTGAGAAGGAATAAACCAAAATATTTCCATGTTTTTCACTCCTTTAAATGAATGATTATGGATGATTCATCTTAAATAAGCCCATTTCAACTTATACTTCACCTTTGTAAGTGTCTTGCCATTTCAGAAAATGCTTTTCCATCAGCCTGACCAATGAATCTGTTAATTTTCCGACAATGGCAAAAATGATGATGCCGACAAATACGATATCCGTGTTGCTAAATTGTCTGGCGTCCATCATCATATAGCCAAGGCCCGACGTAGAACCCATCAGTTCCGCTACGACTAGTGAGAGCCAAGCGGCTCCTAGCGATAGACGGATTCCCAACAATATATTGGGAAGAGCGGAAGGCACGATCAGCAGCTTGATTTGCTTCCATTTGCTGAATTCAAGTATGCGCGCTACTTCAAAAAGCTTTGCGTCCACTTTACGAATGCCTAAAAAGGTATTGACGTATAGCGGAAAAAATGCGCCTAATCCGATTAATAAAATTTTCGATTCCTCTCCTAGGCCAAACCACAGAATGAATAGCGGGGTAATCGCCAAATGCGGAATAGTCCGCACCATTTGTAAAGTTGGATCTAATAAACTTTCGGATTTTGCCGATAGTCCTACCAGAGTTCCCAAAGCCAATCCCAATCCGCCGCCAATGACAAATCCGCATGCGGCTCGAATAATGCTCAATTTCATATTGGTGAACAAAACCCCTGAGACGGCTAAATTTTTAGCCGCCAAAATAATTTCCCACGGTGTCGGCAATACGGTTTTCGTCACCCATCCGAGAGACCCTATTAATTGCCAAATGATAATGATGATAACAGGGAGTATAAATCCGGAAAGTAATCTATACCTACTTCTTTTTCCGGAAGATTGCGAAATAGATTTCCATTTCTTCTCAGATTGACGTGGCGTGGAGACCGGTATTTCAGCTGTCATTCCTGCTTTGCTCATTTTTTATTCACCTACTTTTTGTTTGATAGTGCTTGATTGATATATTGATTATCTACTACTTTGCTTGTATCGATTTTTTTCTGGATGATATGTTTCTTGTATTGAAAATCAGCCGTTTCTTGCTGAGCATGAATAATCTTGCCAGAGATCGGCAGGTTGGTGGATGGATTGTTTTTCAATGCGCTGGCCACAACCTTTTTATCTAAATTCTTCGCCTTGGCATAGATCGCAACGGCTTCGTTGAAATGCTGTTTTTCCCAAAGCCGTGCCTGTTCATACACTTTCAAGAACTTCACTGTTAAATCCGGATGTTCTTCTGCAAATTGGGAACGTACGAGCATAAAACTCGGCGAAAAACTGTTTAATTGCTTTTCGGTCGTTAAAATCCTAGCATCATGTTTTAATGTTTCATAAGATATAAAAGGCTCCCAAATCGACCAAGCATCTACCTTTTTTGCATTGAAAGCCGACTGTGCTTCATCCGGTTGAAGCTGGATAATTTGCACATCGGAATCTTTTAATCCTGCTTTCTGTAAAGCCAGGTATAATAAATTAAATCCGCTGCTTCCTTTGGCGACAGCAATTTTTTTGCCTTTTAAATCTTTAAGGGTTTTAATCGAGCTTCCTTTCGGTACAAGTATCGCATCCGATTTTAATCCTAATCGGGTATTGGAAATTTCTTTAAAACCGATATCGGCGGCTTGCGCTGAAATAACAGGAGAATTGCCCACTCCCGCAAAATCAAGATGGTTGGAAGAAATGGCCTCTATTTGCGGCGGGCCGCTTTGAAATTCAGTCCATTTCACTTGAACATGGTCTTTTTGGAAAGCTTTTTCAAACAGCTTTTTTTCTTTTGCTAAAAGGAGAGGGCCGACATCTTGTTGAATACCTATATTGATCGTAGTATTTTTTTGATCTGCACTTTCGCTTGCTTGGCTGTTGCCGCATCCGGCTATTATCCAAATAATTCCGAAAATAAAGAATAGATATGCCTTTTTCATAAACTTCCTCCTTGACTGCTGTGACAGACATTATTTTGATAATGAAAAATGATTGACTGTTTCAAATTCTTGCATGACGGTTTGTCTCATTTTTTGAAATGATGAATCTGTTCTTTGGCGCGGAAATGGCAAGTCAACGGGAATCTCGCGGTGCACCGTTCCCGGTTTTGATTTCATGACGACGACTCTATTCCCAAGATAGACCGATTCATCCAAATCATGCGTCACTAAAATCATAGTCTTTTTTGTTTTTGCCCATATTTGTAAAAGGACATCTTGCAAATGTTGCCTTGTAAATGCATCCAGGGCGCCAAATGGTTCATCTAACAATAAAACGACTGGATCTCTCAATAAAGCTCGTGCGATGGCTACCCGCTGTGACATGCCTCCTGACAATTCCTTTGGATAGGCTTTTTCAAACCCTTTTAATCGAACGATGTCGATTAATTCATGTACTTTTTCGCGAATAGCAGGATCCTTTAAAGAAAGATCAGCGGCAATATTTTCTTCGACTGTCAGCCATGGAAACAAGCGATGTTCTTGAAAAACAAAACCTTGGGCGACACTTGGCTTTTTAACAGCCTGTTGGCCGAGGAAAACATCTCCGTTGTAATTCGTATCCAGCCCGGCGATAATCTTCAGCAGTGTGCTTTTGCCACAACCGCTCGGACCGATCACCGTAATAAACTCACCGTTTTTTATATTCAAATAAACATCATGCAGCACTTGCACACTTCCTTGATTCGTTTTAAATGACTTGTCTTTTATGTTGATTTTTATATCCATTTTTGTTCCTCCAAGCTTCGGCTTTCCTTTAACTTAAGAACAAACAGACGTAAAAAGCGATGACCTAGCTTTCGAATCGTGATACGTTGTGATCACGAAACGAACAGGATGAATTCGCAAGGAAAGATTGCGTTTATTCGCTTTTGACATGAACAAAAGATCCATTTTTATCCATCTCCCCAATAAATTGCTCTATTTGTTTATGGATGCGTTGTAAAATGTCTATGTTTCGGACATACGGTGCAGAAGTTTTATCCACATGTTTATCCAACAAATAAAACCCTTGCAATAATTCGCCTTTCAAAGCGGATAATAATGGTTTTAAACCATACTCGATGGCGAGCATATGATGGCTGCTTCCGCCTACCATGACGGGCAGAATCGGTGTCCCTTTGAACGAATCTTCCGGGAATAGATCAATCAATGCTTTTAACACGCCCGTATAGGATCCCTTGTAGACAGGCGATCCAATGACGATTCCATCGGCGTTTTTAAAATCATTGACAATCGAAGTGATTTGTGGATCGTCAAAACGTGCATTGAATATCGTCTCCGGCTCAACATCTCTTACGGACACCTTTTTTACATTACATCCACGATAAGCTAACAAATCGCTGATTTGCTGCAATACAAGCGCTGTGTGTGAATAAGTTGTCGGGTTTCCCGATAAAACGATAATCTGCTTCAATTTTTTTTCACACCCTTTCTATTTGAAAATTGAAAAAACAAATAATAATCAAAATTTAAGATTGCTCTCATTCTAATACCGTGTATTCATACCTGTCAACTATGAATTTTATTTTTGTTTATTCTGAATTTTATGTTGATTTTATTGCGCGGACATGTTATTTTGATGAATAAATCCACCATTGTCTTTTATCTTTTTCCAAAAGCGGAAGGAGCTTTCCAATAAAAAGTCTATCCCCCGATATCTATCAGGTAGGCAAGAATATACCATTTTAGCGTATTCATAAGTTCTTCTTTTTAAAAAACGAAGACTTTTTTACTGGGAAAACGAAGGAAGTGATGTGCAAAGCGAAATGTTCTGTTTTTTAGTCTTTAATCATAGTAAACATATCGACATAATTGAATTATGGTGCGTGGAAAGCAAAATTTTGGCGTTTCAAAGACAAACAATGTTTTAAATGAACATCCAATTCAATATAGAAAGGGGTTGTTGATGATGCTGGGGACAAACTTGAATGAAAAAAAGGCATTGCCGACGGTTCAAAGGGGCTGGGCTGAATTGATCCGAAAGGAAGACTGGTGGGCAGTGTGGATCGGACTTTTTCTGGTTGTGATAGCTATATTCTTTTGGTTGGCAGGGTCTTCCATTAAAGTGTTAACAGCCCAAATTCCAAAATGGGGAGACATTCATACTTTAACGACCACGTTAAGTCAACATTTCGGTTCCATCATTCTGTTGTTGGCCATTTATATTGTTTTATTTTCGATCGCTGCCTTCTTTTTGCAAGTAAAAACGAGTCACTTTATTTCCGGATTTATCGTTTTATTTATACTCAGCGTTTTAATCAATATTTTTAGTTCTTGGGAATGGGCGCAGCAATATAATTTGGAAGCTCCTCTTGTTGCCCTTGCTTTAGGGCTTATTATCGGCAACTTAATACCTATTCCCGAATGGTTTGGAACGGCGCTCAGGACGGAACTTTACGTGAAAGTGGGGATTGTGTTTCTTGGGGCAACGCTTCCTTTCACACTGATCATAAAGGCTGGTCCTGTTGCCTTTCTCCAGGCAACGATCATTGCTGTGGCAACATTCCTTGTCATTTATTTCGTGGGAACCAGATGGCTGGGATTGGATAAACGATTTGCGGCCACATTAGGTGCAGGGGGTTCCATTTGCGGTGTTTCGGCTTCGATTGCCGTAGGCAGTTCCATAAAAGCAAAAAAAGAACATGTTTCCGTCTCGATTTCACTTGTTGTGATTTGGGCAGTATTTATGATTTTTGCTCTTTCGCTTATTATCAAATGGCTTGGATTACCAGCAGGACAAGCGGGAGCGTGGATTGGAACATCAGAATTTGCAGATGCGGCGGGAATAACGGCTGCCAGCTCATTCGGCGATAAAGCGCTCGTAGCCTTTACACTCATGAAGGTCATCGGTCGTGATATCTTTATAGGGGTTTGGTGCTTCATACTTACGTTCATTTCAATCACTTGGTGGGAAAAGAGAAATGAAGGTGCAAAAGCGGATACGTCTGAAATATGGCGCCGATTTCCTAAGTTTGTGATTGGTTTTTTTAGCGCCTCAGCCATCCTGACCATCCTTTTGGCCGGCTCTTCGGCCGTTCAGGCAGATGTGATTAATACAGAGATTATTGCACCAATCAAAGAACTGAGAACATGGGCTTTTACTTTTTGTTTCCTGTCGATTGGATTGACAACTCGTTTTAAAGAATTAACATCGGTTGGTTGGAAACCGCTTGCCGCCTTCAGTGCAGGGGTCGTGGTGAACGTCGTTTTGGGATATATTTTATCTATTCTTGTCTTTGGCTCTTATTGGGCGAATCTATCATCATAAAGAAAAAAGGCCTATGTACAGTTCAACTTTCATAGGCCTTTTTTCTGCTGATCAACACGAATATTAAAGGAGTGCTGTTGAATGAATAAAAATCAACTGACTTGTAATCAAAAAATCTGTTTTATTTTCGAAATTTGGGATCGACAGATTTGGTTTCCGCGCAAAATAAAACCTCTTAAAAGGTCATCCCGTTTTCACCAAGTGAATTCACGACATGTGAGAGAATTGAAGGATCGTTTATCGCTTCGATTGGAGAAGATTGCTTGCATGATGGACATTTTGCAAGAAGCGCATGATCATTGGATGATTTACGAAAAAAAGAACCAAATCATTATGGAAACCGCTACTTTTGGTTTTAGTGAAGCTCTCGACATCTTGTCCAGACATGGTTTCACCAATGGCGATTATATTTTGAAAGTGGAATACGAACGAAAATGGGGAATGCTGTGATTCTTTTCCGTTTTACGAAACTCGGAAGAAATGTATAAACAAAAAAGTCTTTCAACGAACTAAACAGCGAGATTCCAAATTTTCAAGGAACTGATTTCAAAACGATTTTTGTAATCTCGGGAACGGCGAAAAAACGATATGGAAGACGGGTGGTGCCTAATCCGCGATTCACATAAAGTGTGAGTCTGTGGTGTTTTGTCAGTTCATAGCGTCCTTCTGGATATTTTGTTCCAAAGGGTGGGGTAATCAATGCCCCGATGAAAGGCAGTTTGATTTGTCCGCCATGGCTATGACCGCTCAATTGTAGTTGAATAGGAAAAAGAGAAGCCTCATCCGCTAAATCAGGTGCATGAGATAATAAAATCGTAAATTGATTTTCTGGGATTTTTTTGATCGTTTCATAAAGATTCGGTGATCCGAGCATAGCATCGTCAATTCCAGCGATGTAGATGCGTTGTTGGTTAATCATAGAGATTGTTCTGCTTTCATTGCGGAGAATTTGAAAGCTCGATTTTTCCATGATGTTTTTATAAATTTCTGTTCCATAGCCTCCGTGATCGTGATTGCCGTAAACGGCGAACTTTCCAAAAGGGGCTTTGATTTTCCCGAGAATGTCAGGGAGAACATGCTTTTTTGGAAACTGACCAGGGTGGTCTAACAAATCGCCTGTAAAGAATACAATGTCAGGTTGCAAAGAATTGATGATGGCGACATGTTTTTGCAATTGATTCAAAGTATATTGAAATCCAATATGAGTATCGCTGAATAGAACGATCGACATTCCGTCAAATGACGGAGGAATGAGAGGATGGTAAAATTCTTCCACATGGATATCCAGCCGTTTCGGTTCTATATAATGTGCGTAGGCCAGTCCTCCGCCGGACAACCCTAGAAAAGCCAAAAAAGTGCCTGCCATCTTTTGGAGAAACATTCTTCTCGATATTCTCATGTTCACGTTGATCCACACCTATTCTTGTCATGGGGGATACCCACTCATAAAAAGTGGATTGGCGTTTTTTCTTTTCAAAAAACGGGAATTTTCATGTTGCAGCAGCAAGTGCTGTCATTCCTAAACACGAATCATTTGCTTTCTAGTAAACTGATTCAAAAAGTTTCTGTTATTATTCTATGGACGTGCAATCAAATGTATTGCTTATTTTCGATTCAAGTGTTACTTTTTGAATAGATGAAGCTGCACAATAAAAGATGGCAGCTTAAAGGAGGCTGCAGCCGTGCAAAAAGAAAATCGGTTTGAAATGTTTTTCCTTCCTTCTAAAAAAGGAATGATACGGGTGTTTATCTATGGATTTGATGCTCCCGGAAGCTGGGGACAGGTGTTTGCCCAGTATCATGAATATACCATCAATATGAAAGGGTATAATAAAAAGAAGACGATCATTCAAACATTAAATAAATTAAATGAAAGATTAATAAATGAAAACCTCTAAATTCCGCTTCGGCGGAATTTTTCTCTTATCAGCGTTTTTTTATAAATAATGAAAAAGGACGAGGATCATTGGGGGTCATTCTGGCGGGAACCCGCTTTTTTTCATATAATATAATTGAGATTTTTAAATTTTTTGTTAAGAGAAAGTTCGTAAGAAGCGGATGATTGGTAGAATTAGCGAACTTTTGAATGATTCGACAACCTCAAGTATTTTGAATCGAGCGATTTTTCCGGCTAATAAAGCAGAATATAGCACATTTTTGAAACGGGACAAGGAATTTTTCCCTATGTTCATACTTTTGCTGAATATGCGCCTAGGAAAAGCCGTTTGGCCTATTCTAAATAAAAGACGGAAACAAGATTTTTGCTGATGGGGGCTTGTTTATGGACGCATTGGAAATTATGGCGAATTTAGATAGAGTAGTTCCTTACTTTCAACCGATCTTTAGCGCAGATGAACATAGCATCATTGGGTACGAGGTGTTGGGAAGATATTTAGGGGAAAATGGACCGGTAAGTTTAGGAGATTTCTTTGAAGATGAGGAAGTGCCGGATGAATTTCGGTTAGAGGCGGATAATCACATCTTAAGGCAGGCGCTCAATCGTTTTATGGAGGAAGAAGCGGAAGGACATCTGTTTATCAACAGGGATGCTCGTTTACTGATGATGGACAAAGAAGAAGAATTTCTCAATATATTGCTCGGGTACAAAGAAACGGGTCTTGATCTACATAAAATTGTGCTTGAGATTTCGGAAAAAAAATATACGAGTGATCTTGAACATCTATTACAATACTATAAAACATTTGGCATACAAATTGCGATTGATCATATTGGGGAAGAGAATGTCAATATTCATAAGTTTACCGGTTCTTATCCGGATATATTAAAAGTCAGCTTGCAAGCTCTTCGACATGATGCCGGAAACCGGGCATACAAAGACATTCTTCACTCTTTGTCGATATTAGCAAGAAAAATCGGCGCTTCTCTGCTTTTTGAAAAAATAGAAATCGAATTTCAGCTTCAATATGCGTGGAAACATGGAGGCCGGTATTATCAAGGCTGCTACTTGCAAGAGCCAATACCCGGTTTTTTGCCTTGCGATGTTCTTAAGGAGAAATTGAGGAGAAAATTCCAAGAATTTATTCTTCATGAAAAGCGCATGCTGGAAAAAGTATATCTTCAGGCGGAATCCATACAAAACGATTTGCAAACACTTTTGCCGAAATTAAGGAAACAAACGGATTCGAGGATTGAACTGCTCAAAGAACTGGCTGCTTATTTTGATCCGATGTGTTTTCGTTTCTACATATGTGATGAAAACGGATTTGAAGTGACGCCGAACTTGTTGAAAAAGGATGGGGAGTGGATTGTACAGCCGGAGTATTTAAATAAAAACTGGAGCTGGCGTCCCTACTTTCTGGAAAACATTCTCCGCATGCGCAAAAACCGTACCGGTCTTTTATCAGATTTGTATTCTGATCTTGAAACGGGGGAAATAATCCGCACGTTCTCCTATCCAGTCAATGATCATGAATATTTATTTATGGACATTACGTACGATTATTTATACGAGCATGATGGTCTTCTTTATTAAAATAGGTTCGAATAGCTCATTCAGCACCTGGACATATTAACTATACACAATATAAGGCTAGAGGTGCTGAATATGAGTTTTTTTATGTGGATTTTAACATTGGCGGGCGTTGTAGTGGTTTCCGGATCTCTTTTATACACGATTCTGATCATACAAGAGCAAAAACTGAAACGAACATACGATTCTGCGATCCCAAAAGCTGTTCAAGATCATCCCTATATTCGAAACCCTGTTATATGGACCGTAGTGATCGGAACAGGTCTTGTGCTTTTTTATATATTTTATGAGGCGGTCATTTATGGCTATTTATAGAAGGAACAGACCTCGTTCAGAATCGTGAATAAAGAAAAACGGGCCATTGTGACTAGTGATAGAAAATCGTGTAGACAATATCAGAACATGTTATCCTTTACATCTATTTCTTCAATAAGAAAAGAGAGGAAAATTTTCGCTTGGATCGATTCTATCTTTGCTTATCTTGTATTTCTTTTGCAAGATGTGTTTCCATTTCTTGAAACTGTACACAAGAAGATGTTTATGCTTCCTTCCTGTTAGCAGAGGCTAAAAAAAATTTGAAAAAAATAAAATAGTTGGCGGCTTAAAAGATGTATGGTATATTTCTCTTGTTTCTTTTTTTCTACACTAATTTGTACGGGCGGAAGTAGACCATTTATTTAGAAAGGGGAATCCTAGCGTATGTCACAATTGCTCGGCATTATTCAACGACTCAAGTCATTGCAAGAAGGAAGCGAGACAGGAGAGGTCCAGCAACGGCTGTTTGAACTGAACGGTAAAACCATTTGCCAAGTTAAATATTTCCCAAATAAAGATACGTTTGAGTTAGAAGTGTTCGATCAAGACGGTAAATCCAAAAAGTATCCGTTTGATGACATCGATATGACCGCCATTGAAATTTTTGATTTACTTCAGGAAGAACGGCAGCAATAATCGAGTTCCCTTGTTGAGGATTTGGTCTCAATAGGGGATTTTTCATGTCAAAATACTGTAGAAAAGAATCAATTTCTGGTATAATGACAGAAATTCAAAATATAAATAACGAGTGCGGGTGAAACCGGTGACCTTTATCATTGTTTTGTTAATCATCCAACTTTTCTTTTTGCTGCTGATGTCTGCGGAGCTCGCAGGAACAAGAAAGGAATTGACGGAAATCCGTAAAATTTTGTCTGATCAATCTTCTAAAAAGCCGACGGATCGGTCATAGCTGTTTTGCAAGAGCGTCAAGTTCTTTAGGCAGCGGAACTGATAAAGTGCTTTAAGTGCTTTGTTTGCTGAACTTAGAAGGGCTTATTCCTTTTTTATATTTTCCAAGGTGTTTTAGGAGCAAGAAATTCGGGTATATGGTAAAATGTAAAAAGAAATCAAGCGCTTACATAAAGCGGCAATTTTATCTGGAGGAGATGGAATGATTTCTTTCCAAAGTGAAGAATTTTTAGAAACAAAGATTTCGGATTTCTTAATTCCTTCTGAAAAAGTAGCCCATGTACAGTTAGAAAACAGCTTGGAACATGCTCTTCTAGTTCTGACAAAAAGCGGTTATACCGCAATTCCTGTCCTTGATCCTCAATTTCGTTTACATGGGCTTATCAGTTCTCCAATGATCACAGAAGCAATCCTCGGTCTTGAACGGATTGAATTTGAAAGACTCGAACAATTAAAGGTAAAAGATGTATATAATTCTAAAATTCCTACGTTAAAATCTGATGATCGCTTTAAAAAGGCGCTTGGATTATTGATTGATCATCCTTTTCTTTGTGCGGTGGACGACAGTGGATATTTTGAAGGCATTTTAACGAGGAGAATCATATTAAAGCAATTAAACCGCCACGTGGATCAATTAAATCATTTTTAAGGGCTGCTCCCGGTATTGGGAGCATCTCTCTTTTTGGCAAATATCCAATCCCCGTTTAATAGGGCTGCATTTTCATTTCAGGAAGATTGAAATAATGAATGGGAATTCGCGATTGAAAAGAGGTGTTGTGGATGATGGATAGCGAAGCATCTGTTTCCGGTTTGAAGCAAACAAAGCGGCCTTATGTTCTTGCGGCTGTTATGCTGGCGATGTTCATGGGTGCTGTTGAATCGACGATCGTCTCAACGGCAATGCCTGACATTGTCTCTGATCTTGGAGGATTTTCCCTCTATGGCTGGGTGTTTTCTGCTTATCTGCTTATGAATTCGGTCACTGTTCTTATTTATGGGAAATTATCCGATCTGTTAGGCCGTAAACCAATCATTTCGATAGGAATCATTTTATTTTTAATTGGATCGACTTTGTGTGGGTTTGCTCAGTCGATGGGACAGCTTATTTTGTATCGCTTTATTCAAGGTATTGGAGCAGGAGCTGTCATGCCAATAGCGAATACGATTATTGGCGATATTTATACGAAAGAAGAAAGAGCAAAAGTACAAGGATATTTATCTAGTGTTTGGGGTATTTCGGCCATTGTCGGTCCCGCTGTCGGCGGAATATTGGTGGAATATGTCAGCTGGCATTTTGTTTTTTGGATGAACATACCTTTGGGAGTGCTATCGCTTCTTGGCATTTGGCTGTTTTTTCATGAACATTTAGAGAAGAAAAATGCCGAAATTGATTACTTAGGGGCGATTTTCTTTACAATCGCTATCTCCTCTTTTATGTTTTTGTTAGTGGAAGGCGGAGTGAATATTGGGTGGCGTTCAAATGCCAGCGTCGGAATATGGTTTGGAATAGTCCTTTTTTTGGGCTTATTTATTTGGCAGGAAAAGCGGGCAAAAGAGCCTCTCGTTCCGTTTGCCATTTGGAAGGTCCCTTCTATTGCTATTGCGAATGTGGTTTCCTTTATAACGGGAGTGATGCTGATCGGCATTAGTTCTTTTCTTCCAACGTATGTACAAGGTGTGATGGGAGAAAATGCCACCATTGCCGGATTTGCCTTGACGGCCATGTCCATTGGTTGGCCGATTGCTTCTACCGTATCCGGAAGATTATTATTAAAAATTGGGTACCGATATACTTCGCTGCTCGGAGGGATCTTTCTTGTTATCGGTGGATTGCTTTTTGTTTTCATGAAATCGTCCTCAGGTCCGTTATGGGCGGCTGTCTCTTCGTTTTTCGTCGGAGTGGGGATGGGATTAACATCCACCGCTTTCATTGTATCCATTCAAAGCACGGTTGAATGGCAGCAAAGAGGGATCGCCACAGCTACCAATATGTTTATGAGAAATCTTGGAAATACAGTCGGTGCTGCTTTGCTGGGGGGGATTTTAAACAGCCGCCTCCAACGTTATTTGGAACACCGTACAGATTCTCAATATGCTTCTATCAATTCAATTAATTCTTTGCTTGGCAACGGCGGGAATAGCCGGATTCCGTCTAGTTTAGTCTCCGTTCTGAGAAACGGTTTGTCCGCTTCCCTGCATACTGTATTTTTGGTTGTCTTTTTCTGCGGTCTTCTCTCTTTTGTTTTGGTGATGTTTTTGCCTAAAAAAGAATAGCGAAAATTTCTTGCGAAATAGAACGAACAGAAGGGAAATAGGTCATGTCTTTTTCGGAGTTTCAACTATTATCTGTTCTGGCTCAAGAAATGAATATGCGAAAAGCGGCTGAACGGCTGTTTGTATCTCAGCCCGCTCTTTCTCAGCGTTTGCAGAACATTGAAAAAGAATGGGGAACAAGGTTGTTCAACCGTTCCCCAAAAGGATTGACTTTGACACCTGCCGGGGAATTGGTGGTGGATTTTGCAAACGAAATTCTGGAACGAAAAGAAAAAGTGCTGGAAAAAATTCATTCATTTGAATCGGAAGTACATGGTACGCTAAAAATTGCCTGTGCCTCCATTGTAGGGCAAAATTGGCTTCCGAAAGTATTAAAGCAATTTGTCGAAAAGTATCCTCATGCCAAGATTTCGTTGATGACGGGATGGAGCAGCGAAATAGCGAAGGCGCTTTATGAAGGAGAAGTGCATATAGGCATCCTTCGCGGAACACCCGATTGGAAAAGCCGAAAAATTCATTTATTCAAGGACAGGCTTTACCTGGTTGACAAGGAAATTCGCCGAGTCGAAGAAGTATTGGAAACTGACAGGCCGTTTATCCAATTTAAAAGCGACTCCAACTATTATCAAGAAATCCAGAATTGGTGGCATCGTCAGTTTCAAATGGCCCCAAAACGAACGATTATTGTCGACCAAATCGAAACGTGCAAGCAGATGACGTTTAACGGGATCGGCTATGCGATTCTCCCTGCGATCACGCTTCATCAGTGGGAATCAGATTTTTATAAAATTCCTCTTCACGATGAACATGGGCTGCCAATGGCGAGGGATACTTGGCTAATGGGATATGATTCCGCCTTTGAACTAAGACAGGTGGAGGCTTTTGTGGAAGTAGTCAATGATTATTTGGCAGAGCAGTCGACAAGTTTTGAATAAAATCTCTTGTACTAAGGACTTTCCTTTGCTAAAGTAGTATCAAACGTTCATCTGCTTTTACGGCGGTTTGTGTTCAACCGCTGCCAAAAATACATATTGAGTGGTTTTCCAAATATGGACAAGGAGGAAGAGTTTTTTTATGAAAATGTTGGACGCACATGAGATCATTTCATTTATCAGCAACAGCAAAAAATCTACACCAGTAAAAGTTTATATAAAAGGAAATTTAGATGGAATCGACTTTGGTCCTTCTGCCAAAACCTTTATTAACGGCAATACAGGTGTAGTGTTCGGCGAATGGGCGGAAATTTCACAAGCGATTCAAAACAATGAAGATCGCATTGACGATTATGTAATCGAAAATGATCGCCGCAATTCTGCTTTGCCTCTAATTGATTTAAAAGGAATCAATGCACGTATCGAACCTGGTGCCATTATCCGCGATCAAGTGGAAATCGGCGATGGGGCCGTCATCATGATGGGTGCCGTCATTAATATTGGCTCCGTTATCGGCGAAGGAACGATGATTGATATGAATGCGGTTCTTGGAGGACGTGCGACTGTCGGGAAAAACTGCCATATAGGAGCAGGTGCCGTTCTTGCAGGTGTAATTGAACCTCCTTCTGCAAAACCTGTCATTATTGAAGATGATGTGCTTGTTGGCGCTAATGCGGTTATTTTGGAGGGTGTAACTGTCGGAAAAGGTTCGGTCGTAGCAGCCGGTGCGATCGTAACAAAAGATGTTCCGCCTAATACGGTGGTGGCTGGTGCTCCTGCAAGAGTGATCAAAGAAATTGATGAAAAGACAAAATCCAAAACAGAAATTATGCAGGAACTTCGGAATTTATAATGTGAATCAGCGTGGATGCCAACATCCACGCTTGTTTGTAGTTTTTCATTAAAGGAAGCGGATGAACTTTCTACGTTCCGCCGTTTACGGAAAAAAGGAAAGAAAGGGAGAAATCGCATGGCTATCAGCCAGTTTATTCAAATACGCCGTGATTTACACCAAATTCCAGAGCTTGGTTTTCAAGAAGTAAAAACGCAGAAATATTTGCTTGAGTATCTTCAAACATTACCGCAAGAACGAATGGAAATAGAAACATGGAGAACCGGAATTTTTGTAAAAATAAAAGGATTAAAACCTGAAAAAACGATTGGCTATCGAACAGATATGGACGGGCTCCCCATCGAGGAAGAAACGGGTTTGCCTTTTCGATCCACACATCCAGGGCGTATGCATGCTTGCGGTCATGACGTTCATATGAGTATTGCCCTTGGTGTGTTAACGCATTTTGTTCATCATCCTGTCCGTGATGATCTTGTTTTTCTGTTTCAGCCTGCTGAAGAAGGACCGGGCGGGGCTTTGCCGATGATGGAGAGCGAACAAATGAAAAAGTGGAGACCCGACATGATTTTTGCCCTTCATATAGCCCCCGAATATCCGGCCGGTACGATTGCACTTAAAGAAGGACTGCTATTTGCCAATACGTCGGAATTGTATATTGATTTAAAAGGAAAAGGGGGGCATGCTGCCTATCCTCATAAAACAAAGGATATGGTGATAGCGTCAGCCCATCTTGTCACACAGCTGCAATCGATCGTATCTAGAAATGTAGATCCGCTTGACAGCGCTGTCGTTACTATAGGGAAAATGACTGCCGGCACCGTTCAAAACGCTATTGCTGAAACGGCTCGATTGGAAGGAACCATTCGTACCCTTTCTCCGGAAGCGATGGAAAAAGTAAAAGAACGGATTGAAGCGATTCTGCATGGCATCGAGATTGCGTTTGATTGCGAGGCATCGATAGATTATGGTTGTCGTTATTATCAAGTGAACAATGATCCTGAGCTGACCAGCGATTTTATTCGTTTCTTGGAAAAGCAAGAGGATATCACATTTGTTCCTTGTCGTGAAGCGATGACAGGTGAAGATTTTGGCTATATGCTGAAAGAAATTCCCGGGTTTATGTTTTGGTTGGGAGTTGGTTCGCCTTATGGACTTCACCATTCTAAGTTAAATCCTGATGAAAAGGCGATTGAAACCGGTATTCAAGCTATCACCTCTTACTTGACCAGTTTGTCAAACCGCGAATGAAATTCGACGGATCATAAAAACGAATGGAACGGATTTGCAATAGGGCGTGCGTCTGCTGTTGGCAGCGCCGCCCTTTTCTATGTGCGCCCGGCATGTACATGAACTATAGGGTGTAAGTCCCGAACCCCGAAGACAGAAGTAGAGGTTAGCCAAGAGCAAGGGTGTCCGTGGTGACGCGGAATCTGAAGGAAGCTGGAGGCAAAACACCGGTCCGAGGAACACGAACCTCATATAAGGCTAGGTATGATTGAGTGAGTTTGCATAACAAAACAAAGCTCTTTCTGTCGAAGGTCATATCGAGTAAATGAGGCGGATAGATGGTGTGAAAGTGCATGTACTTACCCGGGGAGGTCTGGCGGATATGTGAAGTACTCTTCATAACCTACTTAGTGATAAGTAGCTGAACCGTCAGAAGTCAGCAGAGGTCATAGTATTAGTTGGTCTAGAACAACTAAGAAGGACCGAACAATTAAGAGAGAATAGCCCTTGGTATTCAGTGAGTCATGATGAACACAGAAAACGTAGTACCTCACTTGAGGGAGGAAGCGGTGAATCCCGTGGGAGACCTCTTGGAGGGTGGAGTGACCACTGGCATAAAGAGAACAGCTATTCACGGAAGTTATAAAGACTTGCGTCAATTATCTTAATTGAACCGCCGTATACGGAACCGTACGTACGGTGGTGTGAGAGGACGGGAGTTAATCGCTCCCTCCTACTCGATTAAATGAAGGCGTATTTTTAACATTCCATTTTCAAGTTTATACAGAAGTGCTTCCGTATCATGATGGTTAAAAAAGCTTCTTTTGAAATGAAAGGCATAATATTTTGTTCCGCTAAAAAAACATGGTAAACTTAAAATGAAAATAGTAATCAATTCCAATCGTAGTAGTTTTCCTTTTAATGGGACACAATAAAAAAGGAGAATTTCTTCTGATTAAAATTATTTCTTTTTTATACTTATTTTAATTGACTAGCAATGTATTATTTATTATAATGACAAGTGTAATCAAGAGAAAGTAATTGAGAATATCTTCGTTACTTTCTCAATAAACTATATATTAAAATCAAATGGAGGGATCTGTATCATGGCAGAACGTTTAGTAGGGAAGCAAGCTCCGCGTTTTGAAATGGAAGCAGTATTGCCAAACAAAGAATTTGGAAAAGTTAGCTTGGAAGAAAACATGAAAAATGGCAAATGGACTGTTTTATTCTTCTACCCAATGGACTTCACATTTGTTTGCCCAACAGAAATTACAGCCATTTCTGACCGCTATGATGAATTTGAAGATCTGGATGCTGTTGTAATCGGTGCTTCTACTGATACCGTTCATACCCACTTAGCTTGGATCAATACTGATCGTTCCGAAAACGGAATTGGAGAAATCAAATACCCACTTGCAGCTGACCATAACCATAAAGTAGCTCGTGATTATGGTGTTCTAATCGAAGAAGAAGGTGTCGCTCTTCGCGGTCTCTTCATCATCAATCCTGAAGGTGAACTTCAATATCAAGTAGTTCATCATAACAATATCGGCCGTGACGTCGATGAAGTACTCCGTGTGCTTCAAGCACTTCAAACGGGTGGATTGTGCCCTGCAAACTGGAAACCAGGTCAAGCTACTTTGGAAGTAAAATAAGCTTAGCTTTCGATTAGCTTATAAGAGAGTATATCCAGCTTTCCCCATTCGTCTGAACATCTCTCTAGCTTGAATTCTTCCGGTAGATTGGAAACGACAGCCGGGGGTTTCTAAGTAAGAGGAATGATTTGCAAATGGGAAGCAGGATCGTGATTGGAAGGAGGCCTAACCGAAGTCGTTAGGCCTTTTTTCAAAATGAATAAGGAGGAATATATCCATGAAATTGCGTGAACCGATGCCGGAATTAACCGGTGCAACGACTTGGCTCAACGGACAGGTGTCAAGAGACCAACTTGTAGGTAAAAAACCTACTTTAATCCATTTTTGGTCTGTAAGCTGTCATATTTGTAAAGAAGCCATGCCCCAAGTAAACGAATTCCGTGACCGTTATAAAGATAAATTAAACGTTGTGGCTGTCCATATGCCTCGTTCCGAGAAAGATTTGGATATCGATCAAATTAAGGAAGTGGCTGAACAACATGGAATTACACAGCCTATTTTTGTTGATAACGAACATAAATTGACAGATGCATTTCAAAACCAATACGTACCGGCTTATTATGTATTTGATAAAGAAGGAAAACTCCGTCATTTCCAAGCTGGCGGAAGTGGGATGAAAATGCTTGAAAAACGCGTGAATCGCGTATTGGAAGAATCCGAAAAAAGCAAATAAAGTGAAGCTATGATCATTAATGTAAAGTTTCATCTTCACTTAGGTCAATAGAACCAATCGGGCATTTTGCGACAGTTGTTCTGTACTTGCATGCTCAAAAATTTTAAACAGGTTGTCGGCTATATCGACAACCTGTTTATTTTTTTAGACTGAATATTCCGAATAATGATTCATATATATTGAAAGGAAAAATGCATCGGCACACTAACCGATCTTACTAGATCGGTTCAGAGTGTAGACAAAAGGCATCCGAATGTGCGCTTTCGGATGCCTTTTGTCACTTTTATGCTTTCAAATGTTTGGAATAGACCCCTCCAGGGGTCTATTTTATGTTATTGCTGGACTTTTCCATGTCCAGCAAGCCATCTTTTTCAAATTCATTGCAGCAAAAGTTAGCATCGCCTGCATGGACAATTTTTTTAGACCTCTTAAGGTTGTCCAACGCATACCATGCTTTTCCTTTGCATCAGCAAAAACACGTTCAATGGTTTCTTTCCGTCTTGCATAAATGCTCTTATTCTCTTGTGTATGCCGAAGATGATCAGCTTCCTCTAAATAAAATTCCCATACATGTCGCTGAATCAGTTTTTTATGCTCCTTACTTTGGGTGCACTTCGAAAGGAATGGACAATCTTTACACTGGACTGGATCAGAAAAATATTGACGATAGCCTTCCTTCGTCGTAGTTGCATATTTTAACACTTGTCCTTGCGGACAAAGATAACAATCGTAGTATTCATCGTAAACATACTCATGTTTTTTGAAATAACCATCCTTTGTACGAGGGCGAGTATAAGGTAAAGCAGGGGTCATATCATTTTCAAATATGTATTGGGCAACGGCGGGAGTTTTATATCCAGCGTCAGCAGCAACTACAACCGGTTTTCCATGTTTTTCTATGACTTTTTCAAGAAGTGGCTCCAATACGGAACTGTCATGAATATTCCCTGGCGTTACAATAGCCCCCAAAACAAAGCCATTTCGATCCGCAGCAGCATGGAATGAGTAAGCAAACTGTTTTGTTCGCTCGTCTTTTACGTAGTAACCACTTTCCGGATCAGTGGTACTTTCTTTTATTTCTTTATATTCTTCTTTCCCAAATTTATCTGGAGGAAATGGCTTTTTTCCATGTGCTTCTCGATCAGCATTTATCTCATCTTGTAGACGTGCTTGATAGGCTTTCGTTTCTTTTCGAACCACTTTCTTCTCAAATTTATGCTTATTCGCACTCGCTTTGACATGAGTAGAATCAATAAAGACATGCTCACTGCTTATCAGCTTCTTATCTGCAGCTTCTTTCAAAATGCGATAGAATATCTGTTCAAATAAGTCTGTATCCTTAAAGCGTCGCTCGTAGTTTTTCCCAAACGTTGAAAAGTGAGGTACCTTATCATAAAAACCAAATCCAAGAAACCAACGGTAAGCCAGATTCGTTTCGATTTCCTCTATAGTTTTTCGCATGGAACGAATACCGAAGGTATATTGGATGAAAGCCATTTTAATCAATACAACTGGATCAATACTTGGTCGACCTCTTTCCGATGAATACATGTCTTGAACAAGCGAATAGATAAATGAAAAATCAATAGCAGCGTCGATTTTACGAACCAAATGATCTGCAGGTACAAGTTGGTCTAAAGCTATCATTTCTATTTGATCACGATTCATCTGTGTATTTTTTGTTAGCACTTCATCCACCTCAATTCATTACGGTATCTTAATTATACAAAAAAAGACTGTCGGCAAATCCGATTTTTTCGGATTTGTCGACAGTCTGAACCGATCTTACTAGATCGGTTTTTATTATGAATTTTGAATGTATTTTTTGTTTGTTCTCTTTGCCAACAGAAAGGGGAGTTTTTTCTCGTCACAGTATGATTTTATGGTTTGCTTGAGCTTATTTGGGAAAGATATAAAAAGAAAGCGGATCGTATGGAAAATGAATTTCCAACATGATGAAAATCATAGGATGGCAATCTGGCTGGTAAGGTTGCCATACATGTAGTAGGGAGGGGTCAAAGTGGTATTTGATAACGTCATGTTGAGCCGTCTATTAACTGGAATGACGCTTTCCTTTCATATTGTCTTTGCAACGTTAGGCGTGGGCGTGCCTGTGATGATTTCCTTAGCCGAGTTAATCGGAATCAAACGAAAGGATCCTCACTTTTTGCTGCTCGCGCGCCGTTGGGCGAGAGGATTTACGATCTCTGTTGCCGTTGGCGTTGTGACAGGTACGGCTATAGGCTTGCAATTATCCATGCTATGGCCTTCATTTATGGAAGTCGCCGGCCAGGTGATAGCACTTCCGCTGTTTATGGAAACGTTCGCTTTCTTTTTTGAAGCGATCTTTCTAGGCATTTATCTTTACACGTGGGATCGCTTTAAAAACCGTATTTATCATTGGCTGCTTTCCATACCAGTGATGGTGGGATCTTCTTCTTCGGCACTTTTTATCACGACTGTAAATTCATTTATGAATACACCGCAAGGATTTGAATTAAAAAACGGAAAAACGGTGAATATTAATCCGATCGAAGCGATGTTTAACCCTGCTACACCTTCCAAAGTACTGCATGTGATATCGTCCGGTTATGTTACATGCGCAGTGATTTTAGCCGCAATCAGCGCTTTTGCTATTTTGCGAGGAAGAAGGGGGGAATATGAAAAGAAGGCGCTGCGGATGACCATGGTATGCACGCTTGTTTTCTCTATTTTTACGGCGTTGGCGGGAGATTTATCGGCTAAATTTTTAGCGCACCGGCAGCCTGAAAAATTGGCGGCGGCAGAATGGCATTTTAATACGGAAACAGGTGCCGATTTAATCATGTTTGGTTCATTGGATCGCCATCATGATGTCCATTATGAAATTCGCATTCCAAAGATGTTAAGTTTTTTTTCCGGAAATTCTGTTGATACGAAAGTAATTGGGTTGAATGATTTTCCGAAAGATGAAAGACCGCCGCTGATTATTCACTATATGTTTGATTTGATGGTTGCAATTGGTGTTTTTCTTACAGCTGTTTCTGCTCTATATATTCTCTTATGGGCCTTTAAGAAAAAAGAGTGGAATAAATGGCTGTTGTGGGCGATCGTGGCTTCCGGTCCGTTGGCGGTGCTGGCCATCGAACTAGGATGGATGTTAGATGAAGTAGGTCGGCAGCCGTGGATTTTAAGAGGGTATATGAAAGTGGCAGATGCGGCCACAAAAGGAAATGGAGTGGGTCTGGCATTTACATTGTTTGCGATTTTGTATTTCATTTTGACCATTATGTGCTGTTTTGTCCTGAGTAAAATGTTTAAAAATAATCCGGCAGAAGTGGAATTGGAACGGCGATTCCCTTATGTAGATCCGAAATAGTTTCAGCGTTGGAGTTTGATTGTTTCCGAAATGGACAGCTGATCGACAAAGTCTATTCTAAGAGGCAAATATGAAGGGAGAATACAGTGTGTTTACTCCTTTTAAAGGACTATCAGAATGAAAGTGTTACATTCAACATTTCATCATTCAGACTTATGTATGCAAGTAGAAGGGAATTTGGAAAGGAGGATGAGCAATGAGCCTAGAAATCGTTGGAATCACTGTTTTATGGACGTTTTTATATGGATATTTAATAGTGGCTTCCGTTGATTTTGGAGCAGGGTTTTTTGATTTCTATGGAAAAATTACAAAGCAGGAACATGTCATGAATACACTCATTAGCCGTTATTTATCGCCGGTTTGGGAAGTGACAAACGTTTTCTTTGTATTTTTCTTTGTCGGCTTAGTCGGATTTTTCCCGGCGGCAGCCTATTATTATGGCACCGCTCTGTTGATTCCGGGTAGCATTGCGATTCTTTTGTTGGCGATTCGAGGTTCTTTTTATGCTTTTGGAAATTATGGATCGCGAAGAAGCCTCGTTTATTCATTTTTATACGGTGCAACCGGCTTGTTGTCTCCTGCCGCTTTATCGACGACGTTGACTATTTCAGAAGGCGGATTTATAGAGGTGAAGGATCATAAAGTGCATTTTTTGGCCAATAAGCTGTTTGCCAGCCCGTATTCATGGAGCGTTGTCTTTTTAGCCATTGTTTCCGTTCTTTTTATCAGTGCTGCATTTTTGACTTACTATGCCGACCGGGCGAATGACCTTAAGGCAAGAACGTTGTTGAGAAAGTTTGCTCTCTTTTGGAGCCCTCCGACTATTTTAGCAAGCTTACTCGTATTTTGGGGTCTTAAAGTCCATAATCCTGTTCATTATGACAGAGCTCTTGATTATTGGTGGATGTTTGCCTTATCGTTAATTTGCTTTCTGACAGCTGTTTATTTTATCTACCGTCAAAAACGATTTGGCACTGCATTTATTTTCGTTATGCTGCAATTTTTCTTTGCCTTTTTTGGATATGGAGTCTCACATTTACCGTATATTTTATATCCTTTTATTACCGTGCATGAAAATGTGACCAATCCGGCAATGGGGACCTCATTAGTGGTTGCTTTTATATTCGGGCTTTTGCTTTTAATCCCGTCTTTAGTTTTGCTTATGAGACTTTTTTTGTTCGATGCGGATTATGTAAGAGGGAAAAAATGAATGTGATTGAACGTAAGGATGCTATTCATAAGAATCGTTGTACTGGCTTTTAATGAGACTCAGAACAATGTCCAGAGCCCTTTAAAACAAGCAAAAACCTCCTTTTTTCTAAGGAGGTTTTGCTTGTTTTAAACTTCCATAATAATTGGAAGGATCATTGGGCGCCGTTTCGTTTTTTCATATAAGAACGGTGCCAAGGTGTCGGTAATTTCGTTTTTTATTTCCGACCATTGAGAAGTTTTTCGTTCCAACATTTTGTTGATATGCTTCGTGATCATCGCTTGAGCTTCGTTGATAAGATCACCGGATTCTCGCATATAGACGAATCCGCGTGAGATGATATCAGGTCCAGCAGCGATTTTAAATTCTTTCATATTGATGCTGACAACGACAATGACTAAACCTTCTTCCGATAAAATTCGGCGATCTCTTAATACGATATTTCCGATGTCTCCGATTCCGCTTCCATCAATATAGATGGAGCCAGAAGGGATTTTTCCTGCGATCGTTGCCGAATTTTTTCCAAGAGCCAATACATCACCGTTGTCCATTAGGAAGCAATTTTCTTCCGGAATACCACAATCCATTGCCAGTCTTGCATGCATTTTTTGCATCCGATATTCACCGTGGATCGGCATGAAAAATTTCGGTTTAATAAGGCGGAGCATTAATTTTTGCTCCTCCTGTCCGCCATGCCCGGACGTGTGAATATTATTTAAGGAACCGTGAATCACATCGGCACCTGCTCGATAAAGCAAATTGATGGTGCGGTTAATGCTGATCGTATTACCCGGTATTGGCGAAGAGGAGAATACGACCGTATCTCCTGGCTGAATTTGAATTTGCCGATGGGTTCCATTGGCGATTCTTGAAAGAGCAGCCATCGGCTCTCCTTGGCTTCCCGTACAAAGTATGGTGACTTTATGGGCAGGCAGGCGATTAAGCGTTTGAGTGTCAACAAATGTATCTTTCGGACAGCGAATGTAGCCAAGCTCTTGCCCGATTTCAATAGCCGATTCCATGCTTCTTCCAAAAACGGCAATTTTCCTGTCGTTTTGAACCGCTGCTTCAGTTACCTGTTGGAGACGGTGAATATTTGAAGCGAATGTGGCAAAAATAATCCGGCCTTTTACTTTTCGGAAAATAGCCTCAATGCTTTCTCCTACCCGCCGTTCCGACATTGTAAATTCAGGTACTTCACTGTTTGTGCTGTCCGATAGCAGGCATAAAACGCCTTCTTTTCCGATTTCCGCCATTTTGGTTAAGTTGGCAGGTTCACCGACGGGAGTAAAGTCGAATTTGAAATCTCCCGTATGAACGATATTCCCAGGAGGCGTTTTAACAACAATTCCATATGAATCCGGAATGCTGTGTGTTGTCCGGAAAAAGGTGACAGACGTTTTGCGAAATTTAATCACGTCATCTTCGCGAATTTCGTGCAGTTTCGCTTGTCTTAATAGACCATGTTCTTCCAGTTTATTTCGAATTAAACCAAGAGCCAATTTTCCTCCGTAAATCGGAACATTGACCTGCCGCAGAAGATAGGGGATGCCACCGATGTGATCTTCATGGCCGTGGGTAATAAATAAACCTTTAATCTTATCTTCATTTTTGACTAAATAGCTGTAATCCGGAATGACGTAGTCAATTCCCAGCAGTTCGTCTTCCGGGAATTTGATTCCGGCATCGATAAGGATGATTTCATCTTGAAACTGTACGCCATAAGTGTTTTTTCCGATTTCGCCCAATCCTCCTAAGGCAAAAACGGCTGCTTGATCATTTTTTACAAATTTCATATATGTCTATTTCTCCACCTTGAAGTCTTCTCTTTGTTTTTCATATTCCAAATAGGCCCCTTCCAGCGGCTGAATATATTCGATACTGATGGGGCGATCTTTTAATTTTTGGCGTACATCCCTTTCAGAGTCTGCTTCTATAAACAAAGCGACTGTATTTTCGCGAGTTGGAACCTCCGTGTTTGATTCTTGATAGTAAACTTTGTAAATCAATGTACTCACTCCTTTGCCGTTTTTAGTAACTTTTTCTATTATATAAAAAGTTATTAACTTTTTCATGCATTTTCATAGCGCTAAATCATTTCCAATAATTTACACAAAAAAACTGTTCATAAAGATAGCCCTCCCAAAAGAGAAGGGCGGTGCCAAAAACTAAGCGATAGACTTTTTGCGTAATAGGTCTTTCCACTGTTTTAGGAGCTTTTTTTTAAGCTTCTTTAACATAGTGGATCACTCCCTTGCCTTTATTGTACTACAAACTTGTCCAAAGGAAAAGCCGCCCTTAAGATGGCCAGCATTGTCATTTACGTCTCTCCCACATTGGTTTATATACTGTTGATAGTATATGGAATTGACCGAAAAATTTGCATTGCCCGTGTTGGAACATTTAACCTATTTGACAAAATGGTGCTTGTAGTTTACCTTAACCATCAAGTAATGATTCTATGTGAGGAGTTTGAGTGATGAGTAAAATAGTCTTTTTTGACATAGACGGCACATTGTTGGACCATGAAAAAAAACTACCCGAAAATACGAAAAAAGCGATTCAGTTGTTAAAGCAAAGCGGGGTGTACACTGCGATAGCAACCGGGCGGGCTCCGTTTATGTTTGCCAATTTAAGGGAAGAATTAGAAATCGAATCTTTTGTCAGTTTTAATGGCCAGTATGTTGTGTTTGAAAACGAAGTGATCTATCATCGGCCTTTTTCTGTTGACCAGATGGAACGGTTGGAAAAAGAGGCAAATGGCAGAAATCATCCGCTCGTATTTATGACTGACAAAACGATGAAGTCGAATATACACCATCATCGCTATATAGAAGAAAGCTTGGGCACATTGAAATTTTCACATCCGGAATACAGTCCTCATTATTATCGAAATCATGATATCTACCAGGCGCTATTGTTTTGCGAACCTGGTGAGGAGGCTTATTACGAAGAACGTTTTCCCGACTTTCGTTTTATCCGCTGGCATGAGTATTCAGTGGATGTACTACCTGCAGGCGGTTCTAAAGCGGAAGGGATTAAAAAGTTGATCGCAAAGCTTGGCTTTCGTATTGAAGACGTTTATGCGTTCGGTGATGGATTGAATGATATCGAAATGCTTCAAACAGTAGGCACGGGCGTTGCCATGGGAAATGCATTGCCTCCTGTAAAAAAACAAGCGGATATCGTCACGAAAGATGTGGCCGAGGATGGAATTTATGAAGGATTAAAAAGGTTGCAGCTTATTTAAATCATCTTTCCCAAACGGCGACTGACGTCGACCTCTAAAAAAAGGTTGTACCCTTTCCATTTTGGCTATGGATGAAAAATGATCCGCAGTCTTCATGGAAAGGGTTGGCCTTTTGACAATTTGACTGTTTTTCTAAACGGAAATTTCTTTTGATTTGAACAGTAACGATTGATCTTATTTTTTCAGCGCGTAATTGCTACTGCATTGTCAATAGGTGCAAATGGATTTTCTTTATTAATATGATCGTAAAACATGATACCGTTAAGATGATCAATTTCATGCTGAAAAACAATTGCCGGTAGACCTTTTAACCGTAATTTGATTTCATTTCCTTCCGAGTCATACCCTTTTACAGTCACTCTTGCATATCGAGGTACATAGCCCGGAATCGGTTTATCTACTGATAAACAGCCTTCTCCTGAAGCTAAATACGCTCTTTCCACTGAATGGCTTATAATTTTCGGATTAAAAAGCGCATAGCTGTAAAGTTTTTCATTTTCGTCTTCCACATGGACAGCAATCATTCTTTTGGAAACGTTGATTTGCGGCGCTGCTAGTCCAATGCCTGGCCTTAATCCGTATCGTTCGGCGATTTCCGGATCTTGGCTATTTTTTAAATACTCGATTAAACTCTCTAGTATTTTTTTATCTTCATCGGACGGCGGCAGTGAAACTTCCTCAGCGACTTTTCGCAAAGTTGGGTGTCCATCACGAATGATATCTTTCATGGTTATCATGAAAATTCCTCCTTTCGACAGAAATTTACAACTGCCGTAATTAAGTCTAACAAATGATCATTCATTTGTTAATGGTTTTGTCCCGCGCGAAAAGCGATTTCTATCCATACTTCTAAATTCTCAATGGTCGAATCAACCAATTATAATTTAATAAACGCTCACTGTCGATAAATGACCTCTAAAACCAGTATACGCTTCTAGTGAAACCAGATTTCTTCCTTGGCTCCATATATGGGCAGAAATGAGGAAGAAGTGTACAACAGCTGATTTTGAACCGGAAACAACGCCGTATTACTTCTATATAACAGAAAGATTTAAACGAACCGTGTTTATAAAACAGATTATTATATTTGAATAATACAGAAAGAAATAATGAAAGAAAAACTGCTATTTTGTTTGACTTTTTAAAGAAAAAAGGTTTAAACTAGGTTCGTAAAATGAAAATTGTACTAATGAAAATACGGAAAATGAATGGTACAGTTTGCGGTGCTTTTTCATACTTAGGCAGATTCACTCATAACCATCGTCATCGTCGGGGTTAGGAACTGTTATTTGGGGGTATTCTGTTACTAAATATGAACATTGTTATGGAAGAAAGGAAGAGGTGACACGAATGAGTGCTAAAGCAAACAAGGCACCACTTGATGTGAAGAAGAAGATAAAAGCGATAGAAGATCAATTTGAAATGTTTCAAATTTTAAATGAAGAAGGAAAGGTCGTTAACGAAGCAGCGCTTCCTGAATTAACGGATGAACAGCTTCAAGAGCTGATGCGGCGGATGGTATTTACACGCATTTTGGACCAACGTTCCATTTCTTTAAACCGTCAAGGCCGGCTGGGCTTTTATGCTCCTACGGCAGGTCAGGAAGCTTCTCAAATTGCTTCCCATTTTGCTCTCGAAAAAGAAGACTGGATTGCCCCTGGATATCGTGATGTACCGCAGATTGTATGGCATGGTGTTCCGTTATCACAAGCGTTCCTATGGTCTCGCGGACATTATATGGGAGGACAAATGCCTGAAGGAGTTCGTGCACTTCCTCCACAAATTATTATCGGTGCTCAATATGTACAAACGGCAGGAATTGCACTTGGATTGAAAAAAAGAGGAGAAAAAGCTGTAGCTGTTACATATACAGGTGACGGAGGTTCCTCACAAGGGGATTTCTATGAAGGAATCAACTTTGCGGGCGCGTTCAAAGCACCAGCTATCTTTATTGTTCAAAACAACCAATTTGCGATTTCTACGCCAAGAGAAAAACAAACAGCAGCTAAAACCATAGCTCAAAAAGGGGTTGCGGCAGGAATCCCAAGCATTCAAGTGGACGGAATGGATCCATTGGCTGTTTATGCGGCTGTGCGTGATGCAAGAGAACGTGCCGTTAACGGAGAAGGACCGACACTGATTGAGACGATTTGTTATCGTTTCGGACCTCATACAATGTCAGGTGACGACCCAACTCGTTATCGTTCATCTGAACTAGATACAGAATGGGAAAGAAAAGATCCGATTGTACGTTTCCGCAAGTTCCTTGAAGGCAAGGGATTATGGAACGAAGAAATGGAAAATGAAACAATCGAAAAAGCAAAAGAAGAAATTAAAGCTGCCATTAAAAAAGCTGACGAAGCTCCAAAACAAAAAGTGACCGATTTGATTTCTATTATGTACGAAGAGCTTCCTTATAACTTAAAAGAACAATATGAATTATATAAAGAAAAGGAGTCGAAGTAAGCCATGCCGCAAATGACAATGATCCAAGCCATCAATGATGCGTTGCGTACGGAATTAAAGAATGATGAGAACGTTCTAGTTTTTGGTGAAGATGTCGGCGTAAATGGCGGGGTTTTCCGTGCGACAGAAGGCCTTCAAAAAGAATTTGGAGAGGAACGGGTATTTGATACACCGTTAGCGGAATCCGGAATAGGCGGTTTATCCATTGGGCTTGCTCTTCAAGGATTTCGTCCTGTTCCTGAAATCCAATTCTTTGGATTCGTCTATGAAGTAATGGATTCCCTGAGCGGACAAATGGCTCGTTATCGTTACCGTTCCGGCGGAAAATTTTCTATGCCTATCACCGTTCGCGCTCCTTTCGGCGGAGGCGTTCATACACCAGAATTGCACGCAGACAGTTTAGAAGGGCTGGTAGCCCAACAACCTGGTCTGAAAGTGGTGATCCCTTCCACACCTTATGAAGCGAAAGGGCTCTTAATCTCAGCCATTCGTGATAATGATCCAGTCATATTCTTGGAACATATGAAATTGTATCGCTCTTTCCGTCAAGAAGTTCCTGAGGGTGAATATACGATTCCGCTTGGGAAAGCAGATGTGAAGCGTGAAGGAAAAGACATTTCCATCATCGCTTATGGAGCAATGGTACATGAAGCATTAAAAGCTGCTGAAGAACTAGAAAAAGAAGGATACTCTGCAGAAGTAGTTGATTTAAGAACGGTCAGCCCTCTTGATGTGGAAACGATAGTGGCTTCCGTTGAAAAGACAAATCGGGCGATTGTTGTTCAAGAGGCACAAAAACAAGCAGGTATAGCTGCAAATGTTGTAGCGGAAATTAATGAAAGAGCTATTCTCAGCTTGGAAGCTCCTGTTCTTCGTGTAACTGCTCCGGATACTGTATATCCTTTTTCACAAGCCGAATCGGTATGGTTGCCGAACTTTAAAGACATTGTCGAAACTGCTAAAAAAGTGCTCGAATTTTAATGGATGACCGTTATGAGGATGGGTTATGCTCCCCTCTTTTACGGAACTAGACAATTTTTAGGAGGGTGAATACATTGGCATTTCAATTTAAATTACCGGATATTGGTGAAGGGATTCACGAAGGTGAAATCGTTAAATGGTATGTGAAACCTGGAGATAAAGTAAGTGAAGACGACGTACTTTGTGAAGTGCAAAACGACAAAGCAGTGGTTGAAATTCCTTCTCCGGTGGATGGAACGGTAAAAGAAATCCTTGTTGAAGAAGGAAATGTTGCGGTTGTTGGAGATGTATTAATCACATTTGATGCGGAAGGTTACAGCGATGACAATGCCGCAGAAGAAAATCAAGGATCAAAAGAAGAAACTCCTGCCGAAAAATCTCAAAACGTACAAGAAGCAGCAGCAAAACAAGAGGCTCCTCAGCCTGCTGGCCAACCTGAAAAAGTGGATTCCGATCGTCGTGTAATCGCGATGCCATCCGTTCGTAAATATGCTCGTGAAAAAGGCGTGGATATTCGTCAAGTAACTGGTTCCGGTAAAAATGGACGCGTATTGAAAGAAGATATCGATCAATTCTTAAGCGGAGGAGCACAACCTGCAGTTTCAGAACAAACGACAACAGAAGAAAAAGCTGTCGAAGCAGCCGCTCCTGCCCAAACCGTCGTTTTGGAAGGAGAATTCCCTGAAACTCGCGAAAAAATGAGTGGAATTCGCAAGGCGATTGCAAAAGCGATGGTTAATTCCAAACATACTGCTCCACATGTGACTTTAATGGATGAGGTAGATGTAACCAAACTTGTTGCTCACCGCAAAAAATTCAAGGAAGTGGCAGCTGAAAAGAATATCAAGCTTACATTCCTTCCATATGTAGTTAAAGCACTCGTGAGCACATTGCGTGAATTTCCAGCTTTAAATACATCTCTTGACGATGAAGCAGGGGAAATCATCCATAAACATTATTACAATATCGGTATTGCAGCTGATACAGAACGCGGCTTGCTTGTCCCGGTTGTAAAACATGCGGATCGTAAATCGATATTTGCTATTTCTGCTGAAATACAAGAACTTGCTACAAAAGCCCGTGAAGGAAAACTTTCTCCAGATGAAATGAGAGGAGCCTCTTGCACAATCACGAATATCGGTTCTGCTGGAGGACAATGGTTTACGCCTGTTATCAATCATCCAGAAGTAGCTATTTTAGGAATTGGAAGAATTTCTGAAAAACCTGTAGTTAAAAATGGTGAAATTGTAGCCGCACCTGTGTTAGCATTATCATTGAGCTTCGATCATCGTATGATTGATGGAGCTACCGCTCAATATGCGCTGAATCATCTGAAGCGTCTATTGAACGATCCAGAATTATTACTAATGGAGGCGTAATCAAAATGGTAGTAGGAGATTTCCCAATCGAAACAGACACTATTGTCATCGGCGCAGGTCCTGGGGGGTACGTCGCTGCAATCCGCGCTGCTCAATTAGGGCAAAAAGTAACCATCGTTGAGAAAGAGCATGTCGGGGGCGTATGTTTAAACGTCGGCTGTATTCCTTCAAAAGCGCTGATTTCAGCCAGCCACCGTTATCATGATGCGCTGCATTCCGATTCTCTTGGAATTAAAGCGGAAAATGTGACAGTTGACTTTTCCAAAGTACAATCTTGGAAGGGAAGCGTTGTCAAAAAATTAACGGGCGGCGTTTCAACCCTTTTAAAAGCAAATAAGGTTGAGATTGTAAAAGGTGAAGTGTATTTTGTCGATGCGCACACTGTTCGGGTGATGGACGAGAAATCAGCCCAAACATATACATTTAAAAATGCGATTATCGCAACAGGTTCTCGTCCGATCGAAATTCCGGCTTTCAAATTTTCAAAACGCGTGTTAAATTCTACTGGAGCCCTTGCACTTGAAGAAGTTCCTGAAAAATTGGTTGTCATCGGCGGAGGATACATCGGAACGGAACTTGGAAACGCATTTGCCAACTTTGGAACAAAAGTGACGATTCTTGAAGGCGGCGACGAAATTCTTCCTAATTTCGAAAAACAAATGTCTTCCATTGTCAAACGCAATTTGAAGAAAAAAGGTGCTGAAATTTTTACAAATGCGTTGGCAAAAGGTGTCGAAGAAAAAGAAGATGGCGTCGTAGTTACGTATGAAGTAAAGGGAGAAGAAAAAACGATAGAAGCTGATTACGTACTTGTAACAGTGGGCCGCAGACCTAATACGGATGAATTAGGACTTGAGCAAGTCGGCATTGAATTAACAGAAAAAGGTCTTATCAAAATTGACAAACAATGTCGTACTAATGTTCCAAACATTTATGCTATCGGAGATATCGTTCCGGGGCCACAGCTTGCACATAAAGCTTCTTATGAAGGAAAAATAGCAGCTGCAGCTATTGCTGGACAGCCGGATGAAATTGACTACTTAGCTATTCCTGCAGTTGTATTCTCGGATCCCGAACTAGCAACAGTAGGATATACTGAACAACAAGCGAAAGACGAAGGAATCGAAATTGTGGCCGCTAAATTCCCGTTTGCAGCAAATGGACGGGCTCTGTCGCTTGACAGCACGGATGGATTCTTGAAATTAATTACCCGCAAAGAAGACGGTCTTGTCATTGGTGCTCAAATTGCGGGACCTGGAGCTTCGGATATGATTGCTGAATTAGGATTGGCGATTGAAGCTGGTGTAACAGCAGAAGATATTGCCATGACTATTCACGCTCACCCGACATTAGGGGAAATTACGATGGAAGCTGCAGAAGTGGCTTTAGGCACACCAATTCATATTGTCAGATAACCTGTTCGGATAAACCCTTAGCACGGTTCAATGTGCTGAGGGTTTTCTCTTTTTTCTAGAGGTTTTAATGAAATATCGTTTTTCCGTTCATATAATAAAGTAATACAGTCGAGAGGGCGTAAGTATCAGTATGTAACAGAAAAGAGTGGACGAACATGGCATTTTATTTCGTTTTTTTGCTGCAATTAATCATTTGGAGCGGTTACATGTTAGCGGCATGGTTGTCTGAAGGTGACCGTGCTCGCTTTCAATGGTTGATGTTTTTGGTTTTTCTCTATTTGGGGATTTTAGTGGCGAAAAAATTTATTCCTTCCAATAAGAATGTGATATTAGTTACAATCTCTAGTCTAACGGCATTTGTGCTTATCCAATATGCTCTGGATATAGTGTTTCAAACTCCTTTTACACTATGAAACACATAAAGGGTCTACACATTTATTTTTAATGTGACATACAAAATAGGCTTGAAAAAATAAATGTGTTATATTATTATAGATACATAGAGATGAACCGATTACAAACTTACACGAAAGGAAGTTGGAAGATGGGGACCATTGTTTGCAAGTCCTGCCTCTCAACCATTGATCATTTTGAAGATGAAAAAGTAACCGTTTTATATTCTGATTGTGGCTGCAACGAAGAAGAAGAATTGGACGACTAAGTCATATTCCCTTCTAATTTCAGTTTTTCATTCATTTATCATCATCACCTTTACTTTCACATAGAATGCCCGGCATATTTTATGCTGGCTTTTTTTTTGCCCATTTTTCTGCTATGTGTGGAAATTGCTTTGGCTGAAATGCTTTAACACAGTCTGCCGACCTAATTTTAAAAAGAAAACGTTTATGACTATGGTACGACCTAACGCTATTTACAAATTTCACTATACATTTTTCCCAGTCAAGCTAAGAGGTTAAGCTGATGGTGCCGGCGAATTTTAAATCAACGATACAATAGATGAGAGAAATGTAGACAGGAACGTCATTTTTCATCTGTTCAAACAGAAACGAACTGAAGTGAAAACGATCGATTGGAAAAATAGATTTCTTTAAGTATGGGAGTTTTTAAAGGGGGGTGTTTTTCAAAAAAACGGAAGGCATTTCACCTTCCGTTTTTGAACGCTGATCATTCAGAAAGGAAATGAATGGACTTTCACAATAGTCGTCATCCAATACCGAAATTTATCTTTTTCGGGGTCCATTGTCGCATAAAGCAGCTATCGTTTTGACGTTATTTACGAATTATTATGCTGCTGTCTAATTGGCGGCTGTGTAATAAATAGCCGTTTTTCGGTAAAGTGAAGGTCCATTTGAAACTGAGAAATTGAATCTAGCGTATAGCTTCGAATTCTTTGATGACTCTTAATGTTTTTAATTCCGGGTCTTCCGGGCCTTGGACAGGCAACCCCGCTTCCATGTTTTTTCGAATATAGGCTAAATTTTCTTCTGTAATAATTTCTCCGGGTATGAAAATAGGAATACCTGGAGGATAGACCATCACAAATTCAGCTATGATCCTACCGGCTGATTTTTCAAAAGGAATGATTTCTGTCTCCGCGTAAAAAGCATCCCTAGGGGTTAGGGCAAGATGGGGAATATCCGGCAGTAATACTTCTATATGCTTTTCTTCCGCATCATGTTGAAACGTTTCGGATAAATGTTTGAGCGCATTGACTAATATGGTTCCTTCTTTTTCTGTATCGCCGGGTGTAATGATGCAAAGGATGTTATATAAATCGGATAGCTCCACTTCAATTTGATAAACCTCACGAAGCCATTTTTCGGCATCATGTCCGGTGATTCCTAAATCTTTTACGGAAATAGTCAGTTTTGTCGGGTCGTAATCAAAAACAGCTTCTGAGTCGAGAATTTCTTCGCCTACACAATACAAATATGGAATTTCATTTATTTGTTTACGAATGTTTTCTGCTAATGCGATCGTTCGGTCTAAAAGTTCTTTTCCTTCGGTCGCAAGACGTTTCCGTGCGACATCCAATGAAGCGAGCAGCAAATAAGAAGTTGACGTTGTCGTCAACATGCTCATGATCGATTGGACTTTATTAACGGAGACTAAACCTTCCCGAATGTTTAAGATCGAGCTTTGTGTCAAAGAACCGCCTAATTTGTGGACGCTCGTAGCTGCAAGATCTGCCCCGGCTTGCATGGCCGAAATAGGTAAATCGTCATGAAAATGAATGTGGGCGCCATGGGCTTCATCCACTAAAACGGGAACGTTGTAAGAATGGGCAATCTCTACAATTTTCTTTAAGTCTCCGGAAACGCCGAAATAAGTAGGATTTATGACTAAAACCCCTTTAGCGTCTGGGTGTTGTTTTAACGCTTTTTCCACTGCATCGGCAGTAATACCGTGTGAAATACCGAGACGGCCATCAATTTCCGGGTGGATAAAGATCGGAACAGCACCGGAAAAAATGATAGCGGACATGATAGATTTATGAACGTTTCTAGGAATGATGATTTTATCGCCAGGTCCACAAACGCTCATGACCATTGCCATAATGGCGCCGCTTGTTCCTTGAACGGAAAAAAAGGAATAGTCTGCTCCGAATGCTTCGGCTGCCAACTTTTGCGCCTGATGAATCACGCCTTTTGGATTATGGAGGTCATCAAGTGGAGCAATATTAATCAAATCAATGGATAACGCATTTTCGCCGATAAATTCTCTGAATTTCGGATCCATTCCCGCTCCTTTCTTATGGCCGGGAATATGGAACTGTACAGGATTTTTTTTGGCATGCTGGACTAATGATGTAAACAATGGTGTATCAAACTGGGACAATTCAACAATCACCTCTTCATGTAAGCTAAAACAAATGAATTATAGCATGGGAGTTGGGATTTTCCTAGTTTTATTTGTAACCAATTGTGAAAAGAAAAAGGACTTTGAAGGGTCAAAGTAGAATAAATAAGAGTCGGGAGGGATTAACTTGAATTGGGAAACTCGTGTAACAAAATTGTTAGGGATTCAATACCCGATTATACAAGGCGGATTAGCCCATCTTGCCTATTCTGAACTGGCAGCCGCCGTTTCTAATGCTGGTGGATTAGGTCAAATTACGGCCATGTCGTTAGAAAAACCGGAAGATTTACGGGAGGAAATTCGGAAGGTAAGAGGATTAACTGATAAACCATTTGGAGTCAATTTTGCGATTGGGCAGCACAATCGTTCTTTTTCACATTTTTTGGAGGTCGCTGTAGAGGAAAAAGTGCCGGTCATCACCATGACAGGCGGCAATCCTGCTCCTATTTTCGATCAGCTTAAGGGAGTAGATGTGATTAAGCTGGTCTTAGTAGCGGCTGTACGACAGGCGCAGAAAGCGGAAGAACTTGGCGCCGATGCAGTTATGGTCGTCGGCCAAGAAGGTGGAGGGCATTTAGGAAAGAATGACATCGGAACATTCGTATTGACGCCAAAAGTAGTTGACAACGTCAGCATCCCGGTCATTGCGTCAGGTGGAATTGGCGATGGCAGAGGGCTTATGGCTGCTCTCAGTCTTGGAGCTGAAGGGATTGAAATGGGTACAAGGTTTATCGCGACAAAAGAATGCGTCCATGCCTCCGAATTATATAAGAACTATCTTATTCAAGGGACTGAAAATGACACAGTAGTGATTAAACGAACTTTAGGCGCGCCTGGAAGAGCCATTAAAAACAGCTGGACAGAAAAAATTTTAGAAATCGAAAAACAAAATGGGGGCTATGAACAGCTGAAAGATTACATAAGCGGTGAAGCCAATAAGCGTTTTATATATGAAGGAAAAGCGGATTCCGGCTTTGCTTGGGCCGGGCAAGTGATGGGATTGATCAAGGACGTTCCGTCTGTCAAAGAGTTAATAGAAAGAATGATTGGAGAGGCGGAGGACATTCGCCGAAAATGGGCATACTAAAGTTAGCAAAACAGAATAAGCAGGTGGAATAATATGAAGGAATATTCTTATCCGTTTTCATTTGATTGGTCCACTCAGGAAGTCATCGATGTGATCAAATTTTTTCGAGCTATTGAAGAAGCTTATGAGAAGGGAATTGAACGAGAAGAGCTGATGGCTGCTTATCGCCGCTTTAAAGAAATCGTTCCGAGCAAATCGGAAGAAAAAAAGCTTTGCAACGAATTTGAAGAATCGAGCGGCTATTCTTCTTATCACGTCGTCAAAAAAATGAAAGCTTTAAAACCGGGCGATAAGGTGTACATGGACCAAAAGTAGTCATAACAATAGGGCTAGGCGTCCATTCTACCGTTTTAGATCCTGCAACTTTGGTAGAAGGGGCTTAGCCCTTTGTAGTGATGTTAAACCTATCGATCATGAGGTGTTTGTCCATCTTAGGGGATTTGAAAGGAATCATTGAAAACTTTTGCGTGATGGGGTCTCCTTTTTTCTCGTCTGAAATAAACAGATTTACCGCAACATCATTATGTAAACCACGTTTTCTTATATCAGAATAAGCAATTTTTTTATTTTAGCTAAAGCCGAACAATCCTGTTTTCTACGGATGCGGCACACTATTTGTCGGTTGAAATCGCCGTTTGTCTGTATGCCAGTTTGTATAGAGGGATTAATTGTACAAAGACATCCTCAATCGTATTCAAAAGGTCTGTGCTGTTTAAACGTACGGCTTCATCTTTGGGAATATGCAAACCGCAAAGAGCTTCCGCTTTTTTGACGAATTGGAGTCTTTCAAACAATTGAACCAGTTGTTGGTCGGACAATTCGTTCGATTGGATGACATTTGGTTTCGTGTGATCATCGGACCATACAAAATGCGAAGGGATCCGTTTTCGAATCGCAGATACTTCATTTTGAAAAGAAGCGCCGATCTGATCTTTATTGGGAGCTTCATTTATGACAGCGAACCAGATAAATAAATGCGTTTCCCAAAGGCCGATTTGAAAATGAGGGAGTTTTTTGTATCCACGTTTACTTGAAGAAAAAGCAACCCATGTATCATTGGGCGGGTTGATGGTACGGCGGGCATGCTTTGCCACATGATAATGCATTTCATCTCCCGTTAAGGTGCTAAGCGTCGGTGCAAAGTATTTCCCTAAAAATTCGAGTTTTGGACGAACGAGTCTTTTGATCGCCTCCATTCGGGCATCCAAGCCAGGAATTTGAAATACTTGAAAATCTTCATTCGAAAAACCGGTAAAGTTCATCTTTGTCCCTCCTTAAAGATTGAACATATTTTATCATAAAGGGCTTTGAAAATTAAATTTTCTTTTAGGCAGCGAGACATTTTTGTTACAAGTTATCATACCATTTCATATGATGTACTAACCATAAGTTGATTTCGAGGGAGTGTTTCTTCAATGAAACATTTGGTGAATGACTCGAAGAAAAAGAAAACACAAGAAAAGTTGGCCGTCATTCGTATGGAATTGGATTATGAATTAGCCGTTTTGTTTGAAGCTATGGAGCAAAACGATAAAGAAAAGATGGACAATGTGAAAACAAAATTACACGCTTTGCGTGAAGAATTGGTGCGGTTAGAATCGTTGTTGTGAAAAAACAGGGAAGATAAAAAGAAAAGAAGGCGGACCCGAAACGAGAGTTTAAAGGTTTTTTTTTGTGAATTTCACAACCGACATTTTTCCTTTTAAAGGAGTGATAATTAAAAGAAATGAATGCTATGGAGTTCTGATTGAAAAAATAATTTTAAAGAAATGAAGATTGAAAGAGTGAGAGCAGCCGTCTAATATTTGGTAAGATAGAAATAACAAATGCATTTCCCAAGTGAAGATCAACGAAAGAGGAGATTGAAGAGGTGATTTGCATAGCAGGGATCTTTTGATATTCTAATCGCTTGCCATGAAGAAAAGATCGTTTTTCATAAATATCCATGATTAATGACAATGATGACAGATGTATCAGTTAGGAGGGATTAAGTTGGTATTTTACTCGAAAAAAGGACCCGTTAGTTCCATCCTGACATGGCTGTTAATCATTGGAAGTATCGCATTGCCGATAGCTGTCCACTTAGAGTTAGGTACTATAGCGGAGAATCTAACTGTTGCGGACAAAATTTTATTAACAGTCATCTGTAGCTTATTTACATTCTTTTTGCTTTCAGGATGGTTCCATACATTTTACATTTTAACTGACAAAGTCTTAAAAGTTAGAGGAGGAATTTTTAGTTGGACAATTCCTCTTGAAGAGATTGAAGTGATTACTGAGTCTAAAAATCCTCTAGCGGCACCAGCTCTATCACTTGATCGTTTACAAGTAGTGTACGGGAAATCGAAGTTCATCTTAATTTCTCCTAAAGACAAATCGTTATTTTTAAAACAAATAAAAAAAATGAGACCAGACATAATCATTGAAGTTAAACGGTTTTAGGTTATGTACAAATTTGCGTAAAGAAACCGTTTTACAGTTACATATTGATTGAAGAAGCCATAGAGAAGTATTAAAATGAGTGGAAGAAATAAGTATTAGAACCAATGACGAGCAAATGAAAAGAAACTACCCTGCAGAAAACAAGGTGGTTTTCGGTTTATACTTTACATAAGATTCTGTAGGCTTACAAGGCTTTTACAAAAGCTTCAACGGATTTTGTCACAGCAGCGGGACGGAATGACCTTTCTAAATGTTTGAAGATCTCATACGCCACATATACTCCAATAGGAACTCTTGGAGTTGTAACTATAAATTCTTTTGTTGATGGTAATTCCAGAACAACCTTCTTTGTCATCAATAAAACAAGCCTGCTGCTGTGGCCGGAGAACCGAATTTCCATGAGCTAATTTTGGATCCGTTTCGACAGTCTCGGAATCATCACAGTACTGTGCTGTGAAATTGGCCGGAGAGGCTTTTTAATTAAGTACATAATCGAACGTTGGCAATGAGAAGGATTATGAATTGCCTTCATTGACGCAATCGTATTTTTATCCGGTTTGGAGGAAATCGAGATGACGAATTGGAATGAAATAGATGCAAAGGTGAAACAATGGCTGCGGGAGGCAGGGGACAATATACGAAAATCGTTCACTGAAACATTGGATATTCAAACAAAATCAAATCCAAATGATTTAGTAACCAACATGGATAAAGCGACTGAACAATTTTTTATCGAAAAAATTAAACAAAACTATCCGGATCATTCGATATTGGGCGAGGAAGGGTTTGGCGATAAGCTTGAGTCATTGGATGGGGTCGTGTGGATTATTGATCCGATTGACGGGACCATGAATTTTATTTATCAGCAGCGTCATTTCGCTATATCCATCGGGATTTTCGAAAACGGAATCGGTCGATTGGGATACATTTATGATGTGGCACATGATGAGCTTTATTTTGCCGAAAAAGGGAAAGGAGCCTTTTTAAACGGCAAGCCGTTAAAAAAACTGGCTCCTGTTAAAGTGGAAGAAGCGATTATTGCTTTAAATTCTACTTGGCTGGTTCAAAATCGAAGAATGGATCCAAAGCCGCTCATTTCATTGGCCCAAACGGTGCGAGGAACGCGGTCTTACGGAACGGCAGCGTTGGAATTTGCTTATGTGGCAGCCGGTATATTAGATGGATATATCACGATGAGGCTTTCACCATGGGATTTTGCCGCCGGAAAAATTCTGGTGGAAGAAACAGGTGGAATTGTGACAAACTTAAAAGGGGAGCCGCTTAATTTGCTAGAGAATAACACGATATTTGTAGCAAAACCTGGTTTGCATACGGAAATTATGGAGCGATTCCTTCAAAATATTTAACGTAAACAAAAATTCGCTAAAAGTGCTTGCCATCCAGCACTTTTAGCGGTCACGTTTACAGTCTGCCTTCTTCTCTTCTTTTTCGTTTTAATTTAAAGCCCGTTCCCATGATGGCGAATAATAAAATAATACAAATGATGATGCCGGCCAAGCTTTGTTCTGCGATGAATATGCCAATGCCAATGATGCTGGCGGCTGCTGCAACTGCAAAAAATAAGAAAATCCATTGAATGTTTTTCATCACCAGTTAAGCCTCCTTCTCTCTCATATTTTACATAACTCTTTTTCAATTTTCTACATTCTGTGATATAATTGATGGGTTAATGGAAAAACTTTTATTTCAACGTGCAAACAGACAATGCAAATTGCTGTGGTAATAGAAAGGAAGTATTACTTTGAATAGAAGGGAAAATATACGCAACATTGCTATCATTGCCCACGTAGACCACGGGAAAACAACATTGGTGGACCAATTGCTTCGCCAATCGGGAATTTTCCGATCCAATGAGCATGTGGAAGAGCGGGCGATGGACTCGAATGATTTGGAAAGAGAACGCGGTATTACCATTTTGGCAAAAAATACGGCTGTTCAATACAAAGATGTAAAGATCAATATTTTGGATACTCCTGGCCATGCTGACTTTGGAGGAGAAGTAGAACGTATTATGAAAATGGTCGATGGGGTACTGCTTGTGGTCGATGCCTACGAAGGTTGTATGCCGCAAACCCGATTTGTCTTGAAAAAAGCATTGGAACAAAATTTAACTCCTATCGTTGTAGTGAATAAAATCGACAGAGAATTCGCTCGTCCCGAAGAAGTAGTGGATGAAGTGCTTGAACTGTTTATCGAGTTGGATGCCAATGACGATCAACTTGAATTTCCTGTCATTTATGCTTCTGCCATTAACGGGACGGCAAGCACAACTCCAGACAAACAAGGAGAAAACATGCAGCCGCTGTTTGACGCGATCGTCGAGCATATCCCGGCTCCTGTAGATAATCGTAATGAACCGCTGCAATTTCAAGTGGCTCTGCTTGACTATAATGAATATGTAGGCCGGATTGGGATTGGACGTATTTTTAGAGGTTCCATGAAAGTAGGGCAACAAGTCGCTTTAATGAAACTGGACGGTACGGTGAAATCATTCCGTGTTACTAAAATGTTCGGCTTTTTCGGATTGAAAAGAGTGGAAATTGAAGAAGCGTATGCAGGCGATTTGGTGGCGGTATCGGGAATGGAAGATATCAACGTAGGAGAGACGGTATGTCCTATCGATCATCAGGAAGCATTGCCGCCATTACGAATTGATGAACCGACGCTGCAAATGACGTTTCTTGTCAACAACAGTCCGTTTGCTGGCCGAGAAGGCAAGTATGTGACTGCCAGAAAAATCGAAGAGCGCTTAATGGAACAATTGCAGACCGATGTCAGCTTGCGGGTGGAAAGCACGGATTCTCCCGATGCGTGGATAGTGTCTGGACGCGGGGAACTTCATTTGTCTATTTTAATTGAAAATATGCGTCGTGAAGGTTATGAGCTGCAAGTTTCAAAACCGGAAGTCATTATCAAAGAAATTGATGGCGTCAAATGTGAACCGGTGGAAAGAGTGCAAATCGACATTCCTGAAGAGCATACTGGCGCTGTAATTGAATCTCTCGGATCCCGAAAAGGCGAAATGCTCGATATGATCAATAACGGAAATGGTCAAGTACGATTGATTTTTATGGTTCCTGCCAGAGGATTAATTGGGTATACAACCGAATTTATGACATTGACGAAAGGTTACGGAATTTTAAATCATACCTTTGACAGCTACCAGCCAATGCAGCCTGGAAGAGTAGGAGGTCGCCGACAAGGAGTTCTTGTTTCAATGGAAACGGGGACGGCCACACCGTATGGAATCGGCCAGGTGGAAGACCGAGGCACTATTTTTGTGGAACCGGGAACAGAAATTTATGAAGGAATGATCGTCGGAGAGCATACTAGAGAAAATGATCTTGCTGTTAATATCACAAAAGTGAAGCATGCAACCAATGTCCGTTCAGCCACGAAAGATCAAACGACCGTTTTGAAAAAGCCAAGAATTCTTTCTTTGGAAGAGGCTTTGGAATATTTGAATGAAGATGAGTATTGTGAAGTAACGCCTGAATCGATTCGATTACGTAAAAAAATCTTGAATAAAAATGAACGGGAAAAATTGGAGAGAAAGAAAAAGTATTCAGATACACGCTCTTAAGGGGGAAAACACGTGGCAGGAATGGAACATGTCAGCCCGCTTTTGGCCCTCTTGATCCAGCTTGTGGGGGTGAAGGGGGCTGTCTGGTTGTACTTCGTGATCATCATTGTGTTATCCATCCTTGTGTATAATCTCGGGTTCGCCAGAAAGCTTTCTTTTGGGAAAAATATCGTGATTTATGTTCTCATGATCATGGGCTCTTTTATTTTGTTGATATTATCCTATCAGTTGCCTGTTGTGGAAAGTCTTTTTGTCGCAGCCATTGTATTAGGCATTTACCGAATCCGTCGAAACAAGAAAGAAGCAGAAAGTGAATGATGCGATTTTCCGTTGGTTATCGAAAATAATAGATTGTGTGTCATTGCAATTGGGCGTCAGGCAGACATTGTCAAATCAAAATAAAAAAGAAGTTCCTGTATTCGGAACTTCTTTTTTATTTTGTGCCATTCATAGACTATGAATGGTTGCTCATTTTTCCTGATCGGTATAAACGGAATTTCCCGGTGGCGATTCTTGCTTTTGTTCGTTCTGTAATCCGATCATGACACTCTTGGCACATATAGGTGTGGATCGGACGGTTCCTTAGCCGTTTTGCTAACACAGAATCGTCATCCAAATGGTCAACGCGGTCGCATAAAATGCATTTTACCCTCAAATTCAACACCTCATTACCAAATCAACTGTTCTTAAGTATACATTTTTTTTAAGTAAAAGGTAAGGGCCAAGAGTGGATGTCTGCGACCACTTTTTCTCATCATGTTTACGTCGACACTGATGCTTTATCTTATGATCATGCTGTAATGAAGACTTAGCCCTTTTTCCAACACTTTAAATAAATAAACCGTTGTTTTGAATCTACATCCGTTCATACCGATCTTTTAAAATAAACCAAAATTTTTATAAAAGGCCTGTCGTGATCGACACTTTCAATTCCGAAAAAGTTTACATGCTTGCTTATGATCGCCTCAGAAGAATCGCTTTTTCCAAAAAATGATCGCCGTAAAGCAAGAAAGAAAAGCGGAAATCATAATGGCAATTGTAAAGGCATGTGGATAATGCTGGAATGGTATGGAGACGTTCATTCCAAAAAAGCTGGCTACCATTGTAGGCAACGATAAGATAATGGTGATGGAGGTTAAAAACTTCATCACAATATTGAGATTGTTCGAAATGACAGAGGCGAAAGCGTCCATCATTCCGCTAAGGATAGAAGTGTATGTTTCCGCCATTTCAATCGCTTGTTTATTCTCGATGATCACATCTTCGAGAAGTTCTTGGTCGTCCTCATACATTTTTAAAAAATTCCCATTTAACAATTTTTGCATAACAAGATTATTGGACTTTAACGAAGTGGTGAAATAAACTAGGCTTTTTTGCAAATCCAACAACGTATATAATTCTTGGTTTTTCATCGATTGATGCAATTCGGCTTCAACTGAATCCGTTTTTTTATTAATTTGTTTTAAATACAATAAATAATAAGTGGAAATTTTATATAGCATTTGGAGACAAAATCTTGTCTTTTTGTAAGTATAAAATTCTTTTACTTTGTTTTGAATAAAATCATCGAAAACGGAATTTTCTTTTAAACAAACCGTTACAAAACATTTTTCCGTGACGATGATTCCCATTGGGATCGTTTCATAAAAAGGTTTCTGTTTAGAATGATTGAAACTCTTCAGCGGAATATCAATGATCATCAGCAATTGATTGCGATGCTTTTCAATTCTGGATCTCTCTTCTTCATCCAAAGCATCCTTAATAAAATCCAAAGGAATTTCAAGTCTTTGGACGACATTTTGAATTTCTTCCTCTGTTGGAGAGACTAATTTTATCCAACAGCCATTTTTTATTTCGTTTATTTCAATAAGGTTTCCATGTTCGCTTGTGTAATAAATATTCATCATAATGCTTTCTTCCTCCCTCAGTTTGATTGAGGAAGTCAGAAACCATCCCAATTTAAGGATTGATAACTTTTATGAGTAATCAATCGTACATAGAGGGGCTGGTTTATGGCTTCCTCGGTTTTCGGTGGGTCCGGTTCATTGGAATTTTGACTACCCATAAAAGCTCAACTCCTTTTTAAATAATTGAACCCCCCTCACGAATAGATGAGGGGGGAACGTTCAAGAACCTTTTTCCCCCTAGTTTAGCTTTAGCACTATACAACGTAGAGAGTCATGCTCTCAGCCACATTGGGTTAAGCCTTAATCCGACCAAACCTGTTCTACCCAATGGCATCTTTCGATGTTTCTGGGCAGTGGCTTTTGTTTGTATAGGAGCCTCGCCTAACGAGGAAATTCATTTAATCTGTTTCGATTATAAATCTAATTATCAAGAAGTCAAGAATGTTTATTTAAAAGTGTTCAAATATTTTATGGCTGCGAGTTTTATATAAATAAAAATAGAGTCGCATCTCTTTATGATCAATATAAATTCATGATCATCACGAGGAAAAATGGTGCCCACGTCATGGAACAATAAGTCCGTGAGGGTTATGGTATTCAAAATGAAATCTTATTTTTTCAAGAGGATTTTTAAAAAGAAAAGGGAATTAAATAGATAGAGTCAACGAACGTTTTATTCAATTAAAAAGCCATTTTGAGTATGACTTTACTTCACTTCAACGATGTTTATGTGTTTTTTTTCAGCAAAAAAATCAACTCCTTGGAAGAAGAAAAGAAGGAGCCGATTTTTAGTTTATATTTAGTTTGATGATGTGTCAAAAAAAAGATCTACATCTTTGAATGCGGTGATCTCATTTGATGAAAGAAAGTATATTCGTTATGGATGAGAAGGTCTCTTTTGGAAAGTAAGACACTTTGGTCGGTGTTCGTTTGGAATAGAGACCCTTTTCAACTTTGTTTAAACTATGTTTGGAAAAATGGACTGTCATCATGTGAATTCGTTTGGATGAAAACATTCTCCTTTGTGTCAGCGGTTTTTCATTTGATTCGATTGATCTTGCTGTTCTTTTTCCAACTTGTGGTCCTGTCGATCAGGTAAATTCCTTTTTGGATGTTCGGTTGCCCGGTCGGGGTTTTTTTGTTCCACAATTTGATTCGGAATTTCAGGCATGACTCTGCCGACAATATCGGATAATTCCTCCATAATCCCTTGAACCGGTCGACCGTTTCGAATATCCGTTTGGATTTCTTTTAGACGAGCGTTCATGTCGGGATCCGCTACTACAACCGCTCTGGATCCGTATGGATCGTGTTTTAAACTTTCAGCTACCGAATATTTGATGGAACCAACCTGTGATCTGTCAATATTAGGATTGACATCTATTCCTACAACAGCATAGGGGCCGAGAACAACCGCTCGGGCGTTTTCAACATTTGGTACGCTGTCCGCTAAATTAGCTAAGTGATTCGCTTTTCTTTGCCCACTTTCTCTGTCCAGCGGACGGGGATTGCTGTTTTTCACTTGCGTGAGTGGCGCGTTTTGATTTGGATTTGGATTTGGACGATTTGCGTTTTCGGCTATATTTCTGTTTCCGGAACAAGAGGCCAATAATAGAACGGCTAAAAGGAATAGCCAAGTTTTCAATGGATTTCACCTCAAATCTTTCTGATCTTTTTCGTTCTGTTTTTATTTTGCAGGGATCTTCCAACTTTATTCAAAAGACTGTGATTTTTTGAAAAGGAAGTCCAATTTTCTGAACTGAAGCAAGAAATTCTTCATATAATAGTAACAAACTAAAACGACTGAATTAGCGGGGGTTTATCTCGACATTCTTGAATTTTTTACGTATTAGGGATATGAATGTCGATCTTAAAATCGGCTAAAGCCTACATCAGGTTTTGAGTTGATGCTTCATGAATCGCGTTGTTGCAGTCGTTTGAAGTCAAAGAGGAGGATGTTGCGACTCTGTAGCTGCAGCCGCCAGAAAACTGCAGTTGCGAAATTTGCGGCAATCAAAGCTGTATCAAGAAAATGGAGCAGGAGGCATGGATTTGGGGAAAATTTATGTTTTAGATACCAATGTCTTGTTGCAAGATCCATACGCCATTTTTTCATTTGAAGACAATGAAGTGGTGATACCGGCTGTTGTCCTCGAAGAACTGGATTCGAAAAAAAGGAATATGGATGAAATTGGAAGAAACGCAAGACAAGTATCGAAATTAATTGATGGGTTACGACAATCTGGAAAGCTCCATGAAAAAATTCGCCTTCCAAACCGCGGAACGCTCAGAATTGAATTAAATCATCGTTCATTTCAGCAACTTCAAGAAATCTTTGTGGAAAAAACGAATGATAATCGAATTTTGGCCGTAGCCAAAAATTTATCACTTGAAGAGGCAGCAAAAGAAAATGGGCGCCCGGTTATATTAGTCAGCAAAGATATTTTAGTCCGTGTAAAAGCTGATGTGATCGGGTTGCAGGCAGAAGATTTTCTGAATGACAGAGTGATTGAGTTCAATGATCTTTATACGGGGTTTTTAGAGTGTTATATCTCCAACGAAGCTTTAAACCAATTTTATGTAAAAGGCGAACTTTCTCTTTCAGAATTAACCCAGCATCCATTTTATCCACATCAATTTCTCATCTTAAAAGATGCGTTGGGAAGTTCCCAATCGGCTATTGGCATAGTGGCTGAAGACGGAAAACATGTAAGGAAACTTAAATACAATCAAGAGCCGGTTTGGGGAATTCGGCCTAGAAATGTACAGCAAATAATGGGATTGGAACTTTTGCTAAGGCAAGATATTCCGCTCGTCACGCTGGTGGGAAAAGCAGGAACAGGGAAAACGTTGCTGGCGCTGGCTGCCGGATTATTGCAGACAGAAGATATGGATTTGTATAAAAAGATGCTCGTTGCAAGACCGATTGTCCCTATGGGGAAAGATATCGGCTATTTGCCTGGCGAGAAACAGGAAAAACTAAGACCGTGGACACAGTCGATATTCGATAATTTAGAATTTTTATTCAATACCAAAAAACCGGGGGAAATTGACAATATTCTGGCAGGAATGAACTCCATTGAAGTAGAAGCACTGACGTATATAAGAGGCAGAAGTATTCCAGAACAGTTTATTATTATCGATGAAGCGCAAAATTTAACCAAACATGAAGCCAAAACCATATTAACGAGAGTTGGAGAACGAAGCAAAATAGTTCTAATGGGGGATACCGCCCAGATTGATCACCCCTATTTAGACGAATATAACAATGGTTTAACCTATGTTGTTGAAAAATTTAAAGATCAAAAAGTGGCCGGACATATTAAATTAATGAAAGGAGAGCGCTCTGACCTTGCACAATTAGCGGCGGATATTTTATAAAAAGCGTTCGCCATCCATTCTTCGTCCGCGACTTTTGTCTTTCGAGCTCCAAACGTTTTGAAAAAAATAACATCTTTCGGTTGGAAAAGCTTAGCAGCGGCATATGTTAGAAAAGGACGGCTATCATAGGCCGCTGCTCATTTGTTGTAAAAATACTAGAATTTCAGCCGTTGTAAAGGTGTATGGGCATACAACGGAGTACTGCGCGGATCGGCGTGTATCGTTCCCTTTTGCTGTCCAGCCGGATTGTACTGAAAAAATGTTTGTTAGAGAAAAAGAACAGCCGTTTATTCTACGCGAAGTGCTCTGACATGTTTGATCGGGTTTTTCTTATTGGAACCGTCTCCAAAATAGATGTGCACAGGACCGTCTTCACGTAATGGCTTGCCGTTTTTGGAAAAACAAAGGATTAAGTCATAAGCTTTTTCCAATGGAACAGCTTCTTCGCCTTCAGCTGTTTCGATGACCAAAGTGGTTGCATCTTTTTCCGGTTCGGCATTTTTTAAAAATGGGGCCAGCTTGATACCGAATGTTCCCGTTAATAATTTTTCCTTTTCAAATTTTTTTTCGGTTTTAATAGTAGGCGGAGAGACGGCGCCTTCACGAATTTCCCGTTCCCAATATTTCGACACTTTTTTCGTATAATCTTCTTCCGTTTCTTCTGTTTGCTGATCTTCTTGATCAAAATATGTATTTAAATCAATGCGTCGATCATCGAAAATCCATACACCGGCATCCATCGTAACCGGATATTTCACTTTTCCTTTAAATGGAATGATCGTGTTCATACCATGTTCCTCCTTTTCTTTTTCAACTTAAGTATATCCTTTCAAAGAAGTCTTGTCACATTCTTTTAAAGCTCCTATTATAGAGTAGGGGAAAAGAGAAATAGGAGCATTGAACATCCCGGAAAAGAGCAACCTCCTTCCTTTCCCTTGCAAAAAACGAATTTTAACGATAAAATTTCATAATAAGTGATGAATCGCTCGGAAACGGGGGGATTGTAATGGCGTCGGAAACGACTTTGGATCACCGGGAAAAGGCCTACTCACTTTTGAAAGCAGACGCAGAGAAAATTTTGCGTTTAATAAAAGTACAAATGGATAACTTAACGATGCCCCAATGCCCTCTTTATGAGGAAGTGTTGGATACTCAAATGTTTGGCTTATCCCGTGAAATAGATTTTGCAGTTCGATTAGGATTGGTGAATGAAGCAGACGGCAAAAAGCTGCTTGATTCTTTGGAAAAAGAGCTGTCTGCCATTCATGAAGCGATCTCAAAGGAATAAACATGAGTAAGAACTCAAACATTACGAAGTGTATTTGTTTGAGTTTTTTTGTAGATACAAGCAGGAAATTTCAATATCATGTCGAATTTGTGAACAATACATAATAGAATGGAAGAGTAGTATGTTTAAGAAAATCTTGAAATCTTTTGATTACAGCTTAATAATAGTTTATATCATACTCAGCCTGTTTGGATTGGTGATGGTTTACAGCGCTAGTTCTGTCACTGCAGTCCAACGGTATGGCGTTCCAAGCGACTATTTTTATTCCAAACAAAAATTGCATATTATGGTTGCTTTTCTGCTGTTTGCTATTATGGCTTTTTTTCCTTATAAAGCCTTAAAAAATAGCAAGTTTTTATTCTCTATGATTGCCACCATTACAGCGGGGCTTATCCTTATATTTTTTTTCGGGCATGTTTCCAATAACGCGCAAAGCTGGTTTCGAGTGGGGTCAAACAGCCTTCAGCCCGCTGAGTTTGCCAAGCTTGCTGTCATTATCTATATGTCAGCTGTATATGCCAAAAAGCAGAAATACATCAACTCTTTTGACAAGGGTGTCATACCACCAATTATATTATTGATCTTTATTTGCTTGTTGATTGCTTTACAGCCTGACTTTGGAACGGCATTCATTATCTTTATGATCGGCGCAACGGTCATTTTGACGTCAGGAATGAAATTTAAGAATATCGGTAAATTGATCCTTCTGGGTCTGGTGATTAGCCTTCTTTTATCACCTGTTGTTTTGTTGAAAAAAGACAAGATTTTTACTCCTGAAAAAATGGGGCGTGTGGAAGGTTTTCTAGATCCGTTTAAACAGAAAAGTGACCAAGGGTACCAATTAGTTAACTCTTATTTGGCTATCGGATCGGGAGGAATTAAGGGGCTTGGTTTGGGACAAAGCGTTCAAAAATTAGGTTATTTGCCGGAGCCCCATACCGATTTTATAATGGCGGTTATCGCTGAAGAATTAGGGCTTGCCGGAGTAGTGATTGTATTGGGAGGGATTGCCTTTCTGGTATTGAGAGGAATTTATACTGGCATACAGTGCCGCGACCCTTTTGGATCCATGTTGGCAGTTGGCATTTCCAGCATGATTGCCATTCAATCTTTTATTAATCTCGGTGGTATTTTAGGATTGATTCCTATTACTGGGGTACCCCTTCCTTTTATCAGCTATGGAGGCTCCTCCCTCATTTTGCTGGCCCTATCGATGGGTATATTGGCCAATATTTCCATGTTTAACTATTATGAGAAACACTTTAAGAAATAAGGCTAGAATAATGTGGCTTATTACGCGTGAAAGCGGTTCACGCGCCTTTTGTTACATAGAAAAGGTTGTCCTGCACAAAAGAATAGGGGGTGATCGGTCCTTTCATTAGTGCAGGGCAATAATAAGCCAAATTCAGCAAAATGGTTGCATGGTTCTGA